>CAYSXF010000357.1:0-3061 GCA_964434815.1 uncultured Lentisphaeraceae bacterium | reverse complement strand
AGTTGGCAGCGCACGCACGAGAGCTTCCTGCACGACGTCTTCCGCCAACTGCAAACGATGCGTGCCGAGATGCGCCGTGAGCGTGGCAACCAAGCGCGCGCCTTCGCGACGGAAGAAGTGCTCGGTGACCAGGCTGGGGTTCATGCCGTGAGCTTCGAGGCAAGTTCAGCCAGCTTGGCCACCGTGTTGATGTTGCGTCCGGTGCCGGTCTTGGCGGCAGGGATGACGAGCTTCGAGGAGCCCTGGCCGTCGGGCTCTGTGGGCCACGGGGCTGTCGGCTTGTACGCGACGCGGTCGATCTCGTTAGACGCCGCGTCGATCAGTTGGATCGTGTCGCCGGCGTTATCGAGCACGCCCGCCGTCCAGACCAGCGCGGGCGCGTCAGAAGGCGTATAGGGGCTTGAGGCGATGACCAGATAGGCACCGGGATTCAGAAGCGTGCCGTTGGTGAAGGCGTACGTGAAGCCCTTCGAGAAGCTGTAGCCTGAAAGGTCGAGCGGCGCGCCGCCGGGGTTGGTCAGCTCGACGTACTCCGCCTCTCCTGCCACGGCCGGGTGGTAGTGGATCTCAGAGATCACCGCGTGGCCCGCGCGCCAGTCGAAGGGGAGAGCGCCCATGTCGGCGCGGCTGCCGTCGGGGTCGTGCGCAAAAGCGGGGTCGCCCGAGTCGATGGCGGGCGAGCCGGTCTGGATCGCGAAGTTGCCTGTGTCGGTGTTCAGGAAGAGCGGGTCGCCCACGGCGTTGCCGGTGCCGGGGACGGGATCGGTGTCCGAAAGACTATAGGAAACGTCAACGGTAGACATGAAGTCGTTATAGAACGGCGAGATCTTCGCCTGAGAGACGATGCAATTGCGCACCGTGGCCGAGGCGCCGCCGCGGCCGACGACTTTCTCGTAGGCGGAGACGGCGTGGCTGACGTTGAGGAACGTGTTGTTCTCGACGAGCCCGTAAGAGCCCTGGTCCTTAAGGCCGAGGCCCATGTCGACGTCTCGGATGACGTTGTGGCGGACGGTGACGTGAGAGCCCGAGCCGCAGGAGATGGCCTTGTCGAAGCAGCGCTCGATGAGGTTGCTCTCGACGAGGACGCCGACAGAGGCTTCGCCGAGATCAACGGCGTCGTTGTTTGAGCCCATGAAATCGTGGAAGTGGTTGTTGCGGACAATGCAGGTTCCGTACATGCCGCCGAAATCGATGGCGTCTGTGTCGATGATGTCGACGCCGCAGAACATGTCGCAGTTCTCGATCAGGGTGTAAGGCGTGCGGCTGACTTTGAGGGCGTCGCCGATCGAGGTGATGTGCAGGCGGCTGTTTTGAATCACGAAAGAGTTGCCATCCACGGCGATGACGGGAAGGGAGACATCGTCGATGTCGAGTCCATAGAGCGACAGATCGGAGCGGGTGGCGGAAATGGCAGCGATCATATTAACCGGATTGGCCCCGGCCAGGGTGGCCCCGCGGATCACGACGTTGGAAAAGACGCCGGCATGGTCGGCCCGGTCAAAGGCGATGCAGCCCCAGCGCGGCACAACCTCGTTTGTGATGGCGAGATCGGGGTTCACATAAACGCGTACACGGGCGCTTGCATTGGTGTTCGGCTCGATGCGCACCGGCGCGTTGGACGTGCCGGCCATCCGCAGTTGGCCCTGCACGTAGATGCTCGCCGTGTCCGGCATGCGGATCGTGACGCCCGGCCCGGCGGTCAGGCAGGTATTGGAGGGAACGACAATGTCCCCGGTGGCCAGATAGGGCGAACCTGCTGCCGTCAGGCTGAGATTCCCGGTTACAACGGAAGGCAGGAGACTTTCGCCAGACGTCGTGAACACGGCCTGAACCGTGACTTTTGCCGCACTGTCAGGCGTCACGACCAGAACCGGCGAATAGTTTGTGCATACGCCGCCGGCTGCGCGGCTCGCGACTGCCTGAAGGTCGAAGCCGAGATCCGTGTAGTTCGCCGAAGACTGGTGGATTTCAACGGCGATGACGTTTGTGCCCTCCACAAAGGTGATGGGCGATACGGTGAAGGGGTTATAATCGTTCTCGGTCGGGCTGGTGATATTCGATGAGGCGAACGTCGAGATGGAGACCGCGCCGGTCGGCATGTTCGAGCGCAGGATCTCAGTGCCGTTGAGATAGACGATGGCGCCGTCGTCGCGAAGCAGGCTGAGGTCGAGCGAGCTGAGCGAAGCTGCGTTCGTGATCACGACGGTCCGGCGGAAATAGGCGGCAGTAATCAGGTTCGAGGCGGCGCCGATGACGGTCGACTCGTCGCCGTCGCCGTAGCCGAGCTGCCCCGGCCCGGCGGCCCAGGCGGCGTCGTTGAACGTCCGCTGTGTCCAGCCGGCGATCACGTTGGTCGGGACGGTATAGCGCCAGACAGAGCCGGCGGCCGACAGGCTCACCGCGCTCGCGGTTTGGTTGCTGGTCACGATCCAGTAGGCGAAGGCCCGCCCGATGGCAGGAACGGCGGTGAACGTGACTGGCAGGCCGGACAGCAGGGTGTTCGTAGAGCCGTTGCTCAGGGGCACATAATTGGCCAGCACGCGGCCTTCGCCGCCCACGGCCACCTGCACCTGGGCCGTCTGCCCCCCGCCGAAATAGCTGGCCACCTGCTGCATGGCAATCGCAGGCCGCTGGCGCGCATAGCTGCGAATCGCTTCGATGTTGGTGTCCCAGGCCGTCACGGATGAAATGCCGCCTTTCGAGCCGTACAGCTTGGCGTGCTCGATGATTTCCGAACGGATGCGCTGAGCCTCATAGTCGATGATGGGAAGGATGCGGTTCGTGCTGAAGGAGCTGTTGAGGTGCGCCATCATGCGCTGGGCGCAATAGGCCCGGAACTCCGTGTTGTTCAGGAGTTCGCGGAAGACGACCATGTTGGACGCCAGGTCGGTTAGGCGGTTGTCGTTCACGTTGTTAAAGGCCCGGTCAAGATCGACAAAGCACCAGCGCCACTTGCCGCCCGGATTCCGGTCGCGCCACCACTTCCTGTTATGGGCCCACGCGATGTCGTACGCAAATACTTGCCCGGCCACATAATCCACAAGGTCCTCGATGTCGACCT
>CAYSXF010000356.1:0-5266 GCA_964434815.1 uncultured Lentisphaeraceae bacterium | reverse complement strand
CGCACTGGTAGGAAGCCTCGCCGAAAGCGAAGTCGCCGATCGCGCCCCCGTGCACAAGGCGGACCGCCTCCTGATAAAACGGCTGCGCCCGCGTCTGGAAGTCGACGAGGAAGCAGAGCTTTTTCGATGTCGCTTTCTTGCCGCTGGCCTCGATGGACTGGCAGCCCGGCACGTCCACAGCAATCGGCTTGGCGAGATAGACGTGGCAGCCCGCGTCGATGGCCGCAGCGGCCTGTTCGGGATGGAAGTAGGGCGGCGTGGTGATGGCCACGGCGTCGGGCTTAGTTTCGATCAGCCGCTTGTAGCCGGAGAGCCCGCAGAATCGGCGCCCGGCCGGCACACCGAACTTGTCGCCCGCCGCATCCGCCTGGCTCTGGAAATAGTCGGCCACCGCCACGATCTCGTAGCCGCCATGTTTCTGAAACAGATCCATCACAAAGGTGCCGCGTCCGCCGCACCCGACCACGCCGAGCTTGATTTTCCGGCCAGCGGGCGCCTGCGTTTGCTGCGCGAAAACCGGCGCGGCCACAGCCGCAGCCAGCCCTGCCGCACCCGTCACGGCGACGAATTCCCGACGCGAAAACGCGCGGGCCAACTGTGTGGTCTTCTCCTGCATCTGCTTCATACGCTTGTCCTTTCGTCTGATGCTACCCTCGGCTCGTGAGGACACTCGCCCTCCAAGGCATTTCCCTCGGATCTGGAGGGCGAGCGTCCTCGCGAGCCGCAACGTTGTCCTTACTTTCCCAATAGCCCTGAGAACGGCGGCACCATCGCTTCCTTGACGCGCAGCACCTCCGCTGCCAGTTCCGGTTTCTCCGCCTCGATTTTGTTCACGAGCCGCTCCACCTCGCCCGCCTTCGGATGATAGTGCGGCAGCGCCTGCAGCGCCGCGACCCTCTCCTCCCGCCGCGGTGCGTACCAGACCGCCTGCTGGATCGCGGAGACCGGCTGATTGAGATCGGTGACCTTGTCCGGCCGGTTGACGATGTCGACCACCGCGCGCCACGCCAGCGTCTGCGCGCCAGCGTCTCGCTCGCTCTTCGCAGCCAGCACCAGCGGCACGAGCGCGGCCTCGCTGTTCCATTTGCCGAGACTGCGGATCGCATCTTTACGGACTTCGAGGTCGTCGGATGCGAGCCGCTTCGAGAGCACGCGCAAAGCGTCGTTTCCCTGACTCGCAGCCAACAGTGCGGTCAGCAGCACCGTCTGAGCCGCGTCGCATGACGCCAGCGACGCCTCTACCCGCCGCTCGCACGCGGGCATATCCGCCGACTCGTCAAGGGTCGTTGAAAGCGTTCCCGCCAGAAGATCGGCTGACCGCGCAGGCAAAGCCAGCGTAAAATCGAGGATTTTTCCGAAGCTGTCCGCAGGCGCATACGTCCGGATCGCGCCCGCCGCCGCTTTGGCCAGCGCGGCGTCGCCCGACTCGAACAGCCGTTTGTCGAGCACCAGCGGGAAGAGGCCTTCGTAGCGCCGCGCCGCCAGCAGCTCGACCGCCATCACGCGGTTAGTGCCCTCGCCCTTGCGCAAAAGCTTCACCAAACGCGCATCGATTGTCCTCTCTGGAATGCGGCGCAACGCCTCGCGCGCGGCCTCGCCCTGCCCGCCGCCCAGCATATCGAACAGCGTGTCCACCGCCTGCTTATCCTTGAGCATCCCGCACGCCTCGGCCGCCGCCTCGCGCACGGCCGGGTCAGCGTCTTTCAGCGCCTTGCGCACGACAGGCGTAACGGATGTGTCGCCGCGTTCGGCCAGCACGGCGATCAACTGCGCCTTCACCCCCGGCTGCCGCACCGTCGCCACCGCGTCCGCCGCAACCCGCGTCAGTTCCGGCGAGCGGTTCTCGCGTGCGATCTGCGCCAAGGCCACTTCGCGGGTGAAAACGTCGCCGCTGTCCAGGGCCGCCACGATCACGTCCGGCTTCGCTCCTTGCAGCTTCGTATAGGCCGATGCCAAGTCTTGGGAGTTAGCGGCGACGGAACACGACAGCACGAGACCGAGGCATACGGACGCACGCGAAACTTGGTAGGGACGCCTCCCCGCAGGCGTCCGCGGACGGTTCGGGGAACCGTCCCTACCCGAGGAGGCACACGCAAAAACATGGCTTGTATTTGACACGAAAACCCTCCCGTTACACCAGATTCCACTTAGCGCGTTTCTCGCGCACGAGCATCTTGTCCGCATCCGGCGCGTCCACAAACCGCTCCGCCTGCGGGTTCCAGCGCAGCGGCCTGCCGCACGCGACCGCAATGTTCGCAATGTGCGCCAGTGTGATGCTGCGGTGACCGATCTCGGCGGGCGCATAGGCCGAGGTGCGCGATTTCACCGCTTTGACGAAACTCACATGCTCGCCGTCGGCCCGTTCGCTCTTGAGCTGCACCTCGCCGGGGCCGACCGGCTCCAGCAGCTTGCGGCTGGAGGCCTGCACCGGGCCGCGCCACTTCTGCGAATGAATCCAGCCATTGTCCCCCTCGATCCGCAGCATCGGCTCGCAGGCATTTAGAAGCAACTCAACTCCGTCGGCATATTCGTAGCGGATATGGAAGTCCGTCAGCGTGTCATACAGCTCATGCACCGGCTTCCAGCCGTAGCCCTCAACCTTCACCGGCCCGCTCTGTTCTTGGTTGAGCGCCCACTGCACGATGTCGAGCAGGTGCGCGCCCCAGTCGCACAGCATGCCGCCGCTGTAGTCGGAAATCCATCGGAAAACGAAATGCGTGCGCGCGGCCGTGTACGGCTTGTAAGGTGCCGGTCCCAGCCACATGTCATAGTTGAACGTTTTGGGCGGCTCTCCGTACACGACCGGATTGAACGCTTGCGTGCCCGGCCAGTAGCCGCCGGGCAACCCGACCGTCACCCGCCTGATCTTGCCGAGGCGTCCGCTGCGCGCGATCTCGCACATCTGCTTGTACTCGGGCACGGTGCGGTTCTCGGACGCGGTCTGAAACACGCGTCCCGTGCTCCTCATGACCTCCGCGAGTTGCCGCCCGTCAGCCACATTGTTGGTGAGCGGCTTTTCGCATATCACGTCCTTGCCCGCGCGCGCCGCGAGAATCGAAACCATCACATGCCAGTGGTCGGCGGTAGTCACCATCACCGCGTCCACCTCTTTCTTCGCGAGGATCTCGCGGAAATCGCCGTGCGCGGTGATGCCCTCGCCGTAGCTCTGAGCGACGGCCAGCCGGGCCTGCTCCATGCGTTCGGCGTCCACATCGCAGACCGAAACCAACTGAATGTCCGGGATGATTTTCATGCACGGCAGGTTTCGCCCCATGAAGTGATTGCCCGTGCCGATACAGCCGATTGTCACGCGCTCCGAGGGCGCCGTCCAACCCCGGCCCAATACACTCGGCGGCACCACCAGCGGCGCGGCCGTGGCCGCCAACATCGCACGCAAAAATCCCCGTCTCGATTGTTCCATACCTGCCCTCACTCGTTCCTCTGCAATGCACGCCATGCGCCTATGGACTGTTGCAACTTCTCTCGCGCGTCCCCTTTGGTACCGTCATGTTACAAGCCCATAGGCCCAGTATACCCTAACGCCTTCGGTTTCTTCAATACTGCACCGCACCTCCGACGAAAAACGCCCCTCAGCACCCCGGCACCAGCCACGGATCACGGTGCGGCCGCGTCAGCAGCGCGTTGGCCCGGTCATTGCCGACGACCCGCTCCGCCGCCGCATCCCACGTCAGCCGCTCGCCCAGCTTGGCTGCGATATGCCCGAGCTGGCACATCGTCGCGGTGCGGTGGCCCTTCTCGGCTGTGATCAGCGGCTCCGTCCGGCTTCGGACGCAGTCGATGAAATCCTGCTTCTCGTCGATGCACTGCAACGCCAGATCGTTCGGCCCCGGCTTCCACGTCAGCAGCGCGGGCGCACTCGCCTTGAAGCTGTTCTCCTTGAACCAGGTGAACTCGATCCACCCTTTTGTTCCTTCCACCCGGACACAGGCTGCTTCGGCGTTCGAATAGAACACCTCCACCCCGCTGGCGTAGCGATACCGAATCTTGAACGACTCGGCCACATTCCAAAAGCTCGTTTTCGGGAAACGGGCAGACCCTTTGATCTCCGTCGGCCCGCTGTGCTCCGTGTTCAGCAGCCACTGCGTGATGTCGAGCACGTGCGTGCCCCAGTTCAGCATGACGCCGAGCGAATAGTCTTCGATGTGGAACCACCCCGGCCCCTTGCCGCCCACGTAATCCAGACCGGCCCGCCGGTAATGCACGCGCTGCTCCGTGTAAAGCCGCGCAGGGGCGGGCCCGAGCCACAAGTCATAGTCCAGCTCCGGCGGCACCGGCTCCGTAGCCGGCAGTTCCCGGATGGGCGGCGGGTCGCTCGGCACAGTCACGAATACGCGCCGAACGTCGCCGATCAGCCCATTGCGAACCACTTGGCAAAGCTGGTGGAACGGCTTGCAAGCTCGCACCTCGGTATCGGTGCGCAGAATCCGGCCGTACTTCTTGACGGCTTCCGCGATCGCACGGCCCTCCCGCACGCAAAGCGAAAGGGGCTTTTCGAGCGCGATGTCCTTGCCCGCTTGGGCGGCCGCGACCGCCATGTAGGCGTGCCAGTGATCCGGCGTGGAGATCATGACCGCATCAACGTCCGGCCGCGCCAAGATCTCGCGGAAGTCGCGGTGCATTGCGCACCCCTTGTAGCCGTCGAGCCCAGCCGACACCGCGTAGTTAGCTTCGACCGCCTGCCGCGCCAGATCCATGCGCCATGCGTCGGCGTCGCAGACCGCCACGACCTGCACGTCCTTAGACCACAGGAACCACGGCATGTTGGCGTGGAACACCTGCCGCCCCGTGCCGATCAGCGCGACGTTGACGCGGCTGTTCGGCGCGACCGCTCCCTCGCGGCCCAACACGTTTGAAGGAACCGCCAGCGGCGCAACTCCCGCCGCAACGATCGCCTGCAAAAATGCCCTTCTCGTTCTCACCATCCCCGAGCCCCCATCGTGTCTAACCGGTGAAACGCTGAACCTCGAAGCTCTCTAACCATTGCTTATTAATGTACCTTATCAGCCCTTTCCCATCTTGTAAAATCAACTCAGATGCTTGTACAATAGCCGCATGAATGTCACCCGGTTCCAATCCGATTTTCTGTCGAAGATCGACGACCTTTCGCCCTTCCGGCAGTTGCTCGACCTCGTGCCGGACGTGGCCTTTTTTATGAAAGATCGCGCAGGCCGCTTTGTGATGCACAACCGCCGTGCCGTCGAGTACTGCCAGGTGAGTCATGAGTGGGAAACGCTCGGCAAGACCG
>CAYSXF010000355.1:0-5269 GCA_964434815.1 uncultured Lentisphaeraceae bacterium | reverse complement strand
GAGACAGGGCCCAGAGAGCCTTGACCGCGCCCGCGCCTTTGCGGTTGTACTCCCAGCGCATGTAGAGCACGCGTCCGTCGGGCATCACGGCGGGCGAGAATTCGCTGACGCAGTTGTTGCTCAGGCGCCGGATGTTCTTGCCGTCGGCGTCCATGCGGTGCAGCACGGTCGTCGTATACACGTCGGCGGAGTTGCAGAGCGTGCTCGTGCGGCAGCGGGTGGAGGTGAAGACGATGCTGCCGTCCGGCAGGTAGCAGGGATGCATGTCGTTGGTGCCGTAGCCGTACCGCTTCGCCAGATCCTCGTCGTCATTCTCCGCGAACGTCAGTTGCCGCAGGCCTTTGCCGTCCAAACCGATCTCGTAGATACGGTAGCCTTCCTTCGCGGATTTCTTATAGTCGAAGAGAATGGTCTTCGCGTCGAACGAGAGGTCGAACCGGTTGAACACGCCCCCGTTGAGTTCAGGCACCACCTCTGTCACCGCGCCGGTCTCGAGATCCAAGACGCACAGATCGCCTCCGGGCGTCCAGCGGCTATCGATGTGCTCCGTATAGATGTGGCTGTTCGTCAGCGTGAACCGGCGCACGAACAGGAGTTTTCCGATGCCCTGCGCCAGCAACCGCTTCGCAGCGGCCACGTTGAATTGGTGCGGCGCCTTTCCGGCAGGCGACAGATTTTGCGTCACCGGTGCCGGTTGTGGCTTCTGGTTCGGGTGCGGTAGATTCGGAGCAGCGTTGGTGACCACGAACTCGACGCTCCCATTCTTGCCAGAGCCGGTCGCAATGCCGACCAACGCCTCGAACCGGGTATAGCGTCCGTCGATTTTGAAATGCAACGATGACGGCGCGTGCGCATAGAAACCCTTCACGACCGTGACACCGGCAATGCTCAGCTTATCGTCGACGCGAAAATCGCCCCACCCGACCGTCGTGTCCGCCGGTTTGATCGTGGTCAGATCGACCGCGATCCCGTCCTTGTCAATGAGCTTAGGTCCTGCCCAGATGGCCTGATCGTAGTTATACGTGTCTCCGCCGATGGTCGCCACGAGGTAGAGATCTTTGACGCCTGTGACGTCGGCAACCAACGCCTGCGCCTTCTCGCCCCCGCGGATCACTTTCGTCTGAACCGTTTGAAACGGTTTCGCTTCAGCAGCCGGCGCCAAACCGCCGAGGCAGACGCAGAGCATCAGCATTCCGAGCCTGTTTCGACGCTGGCTGGCGTGATCGCAAACTACAATCATTTCCGATTCCTTTCTTCAATTAATCTTAAAAACCACGGCGTGTTTGCAAGGCCACGACGACGGCTTCTGGATCACCAGGGCGGCGGCCTCCTGTTTCCAAACGAGCTTCTCGTTGCTACCCAGCAACTTCACGCTGGCAACAGGTTTGGCGGCTTGGCCAAGCGCTTTGATCGTCACGTCCGAAGCGGGGACGCCAAGCGCGAGAGCGTACAGCGTGCGTCCGTCTTTCGATTGTGTGAAGCGGATGTCCTCAGCGCTGAACCCGAAATCCTCTTTGAAATGCCCGCCCGTGACTGTCGCCTTGCCCTCGCCATACACGCGCCACGGGCGCGTCTCGTGAATGGACTCGCCGTTGATCGTCATCCACGCCGCCAGCTCCTTGAGCAGCACCTCGACCTCGGGATCAAGAGAGCCATCTGGACGCTGGATGATATTGAGCAGCATGTTGCCGTTCTTGCTCACGATGTCCGCAAGTGTCTTGATCACCCAGTCAGCGTCCCGGTACATGCCGCCCGTCGATTTGGTTTTCCACTCTTTGTTGTAGAACCAGTCGCCGATCGAGGTGTCGGTCTGCCACGGCTGCTCCTTGATGCCGGAGAGCCCGCCGCGCTCGACATCCTGCACGCCGATGCCCTCCACATATTCGCCGTGACCGGGCTTGGTCCGCCAATCCTTGAGACAGTAGACCGCCTCCACCTTTCCGCCGTTCCTCGCCTGACTGGCATTGTAGTAGTGCGCAAGCATCGTGCATCCCGTCTCGCCGAACGGCAGCGCGCCGTCGGAGTAGAGCAGGTCGGGCTGATAAGCGTCCACGAGGTCCGTGATGCGGGCCAGCCATTCTTTGGCCCAGCGCGGGTCCGTGCTGTACCATGCCGTGTCATTCGTTGCGGCGGCCGGATGATAGAGGTCCTGCCACTTCGGATTCGCGCCGTCGTAGGGCTCGCCGGCATGAGGGCCTTTTTTGTCCGCGCCGTGGCTCGGCTGCCACCAGGTGAAGCTTGCGCCCAGGTGTTCCGAGACACCGAACTTCAGTCCCTGCGCCTGTGCCGCCTTCTGCCACGCGCCCACGATGTCGCGGTGAGGCCCCATCTGCACAGCGTTCCATGCGTGAAACTTCGAATTCCAGAGGTCGAAGTTGTCGTGGTGCACGCCCATGCTCACGAAGTAGCGCGCGCCGGCAGCTTTGTAAAGGGCCATCAGCCGGTCGGGATCGAACTTCTCGGCTTTCCAGAGCGGGATGATGTCCTTGTAGCCGAACGTTGAAGGATGGCCGTAGTGTTCCAGATGGTATTGATACTTCTTGTCGCCCTCGACATACATGCGCTTGGCGTACCAGTCGCCGAACATCGGCACGGACTGCGGTCCCCAGTGCGCCCAGATGCCGAACTTCGCGTCGCGGAACCACACCGGACACTGGTAATGTTTGAGCGAATCCAGGTCGGGGTTGAAGGGGCCTGCAGCGCCCTCTATCTTTGCGGGAACCGGCTGCGCGGGCGGCGGCATGTCGACGGCGTGCAATGTAGCCAGCGGCGACAGCAACAGGGCGGCGAGCGTCAGCAATTTGGTTCGTTTCATTCGATGTCTCCCTTCATTTCCAATCATTGGAAATAACTTCTCGGCGTTCATAGTTTCTCGGCAGTCACAGTCTTTACTTCGCCATTGACACGGACTTTGACTTCACACGGTTGCGGCGCGGCGATGCGGTAGCCAGTGACTTTGCCGTCCTTCCATTCGATGTCCACGGTGAAGTTGCCGCGAGCGCGCAGGCCCTTCACGCTGCCGTTGGGCCATGCCGCTGGCAATGCGGGTAGCAGGGAAATCTGGCCGGGACGGCTGAACACCAGCATCGTGTCCACGATTTGAGGGATTCCACCGTTGCCGTCCGTGTTGAAGCAACTGGCATTGGGTTCGTGCGATGTAATCAGGCTCGAGTTCATTGAACGTTTGACGGCCATGACCTTCAGTCGTCCGTAGGCTTCCTCGGCCATACCCAAGTAGGCTGCCGAAACGCCACTCTGCATCCGGCCGAAGGAGGACTGTTCGTCACCCTTGCCGGCGCGGTCGCTAGCTGCGATTTTTGTGCGCACGGTTGCTTGTGCGGCGGCACGCAAGGCAGCATCGGTTTCGAAAAGCGGATCAAAACTCTGATAACAACCGTAGAGTTGCGAATGGTGCCGGTGGCCAGCCGCTACTTTGTTGCCGGGGAACTCAGAAAGTTCGCCGTTCGCGTTGACAGGATAAGGTGGCAGCTTGGTGAGTAACGCTTCCCATTTCGCAAGGTTCTCGCCCTCGATCTTCAAATCGCGGCAAGCGGCGATCAGTTTCGTCAGCACTTCGCGGGCAACGGCAATGTCCATCGTGGCATTGATGCCGCAGCCGGTTTCGGGGTTGTAGGACGGGATGAACGTGACGCGGCCATCATTGTCGTTTTCGGTGAGAAAATCCTCGTAGAACGCGGCGATTTCTTTTAGGAACGGTACACAACGCTTCGCTAGAAACTCGCGGTCGCCGGTGTAGTCGGCGTAGTCGCTGAAGAAACTCGCCAGCCAGCCGCAGCCCGCGGTCCAGAACACACCCTGCCAGCCGCCCCAGTGCAGTTCGAGTGCGGTGTTCGAGGCGCGGGCGTTGGTGAAAACTCCGCGGCAGCCGTAAATCCGCTTCGCATTGAGTCTCCATTCGGGATAAAAACTCTCCATCAACCGGAAGTAGCCCTCCATCAGGTCAGACAGGTTCGCGCTGCACGCGGAGGCCATCGCGGCCTGCACGTTCGTGTCGAGCGTGAAATCGCCGGACCACGCCGGCTTCCACGAGCCGTTCCAGATGCCCTGCAAATTCGGCAACAACTCGCCCGCGCAGCAGATGAACATGTAGCGCCCGGCGTCATACATTTTCTCCATCAACGCCGGTGGCAGACATTTTTCCTTGTTCGCGAGGGCGAGCAGTTCCTCTGTCGGCAGCACCCGCTCTGCGCCGCCATCAAGATTGAGAGCAACTCGGTTAAACAGCGCGCCGTGAGCCTGCGCGTGCGGCGCGAACAACGCATCGTAATCGGTGCGCACCTCCGCCAGCGACTGCTTCAACTGCGGCATCAGCGCCGCCGCGTCGCCTGTCGCGCGATAGGCGACAACAGAGCTTTCGGCCAATGCTGGTACTGGCTTGAAGACGCCGAGCGATTTGAAGTCCGGGTTGTCGGGCGAGTAGGCCCACGCTTCGCTTTGCTCCTTCGGAAGCGGAGTCTTCCATGGCGCAATGCTGATGAGCACGAGCGTTTCGCGGCCTTCATTCTTGCGGATCACGCGAACTGCGGCGTCGAAGCCGCCTTTGCCTTTCACGTAGGTATTGTGATACGTGACCCACTCCGGTGTCGTCAGTTGTTTCGACTCGATAAGCTTGTGTTCAAGAGCGGGAAACTGCAGTTCGCACGCCGCGGGGCCGGTCTGTGAAAAAACGATCAGATTGTCGGTGCGCGAGACGAACAACCGGCGCCGGAACTCGCCGCGGTTGTCTCGCCAGTGGACAACGACTTCACCCGTTTCGAAATTCTCCGTGCGCTCATAATCGGTGATCGCTCCATCTGCTGGCTGGATGACGTTGATGAAAAGGCCCGGATGGTACGGATCGGTTTGAATAATTCCCGGAAAGCCCTGCGCTTTGGCCTTTTCGAGGAAGAAAGTCATGGCTTCGCCGTAATTCTTCTCACGGATGATTCGGCGTAATTCCGGGACATAAGCAACAAGATCTGGGACAATCTCGCGACTGCCAAGCGGCATGAACAGCCGACAATGATTGGCGACCATTGTCTCGTTTGCCGGATTCCCAAATAGCATAGCCCCCATTCGGCCGTTGCCGGAGACAAAGGAGTCTTCCCAACGAGTCGCTGGCGCGCTGCTGCGGACGCCGTGGAGCACGTCCGACATCTGGGTGCGCCGCGAGTTCACGCTCGAGGCGCCGCCGGTCGACGCGGCGCTCCTCCTGGCCGTGTTCCACGACGAGGATGCCGAGGTGTATCTCAACGGCGTGAAGGCGGCG
>CAYSXF010000354.1:0-5271 GCA_964434815.1 uncultured Lentisphaeraceae bacterium | reverse complement strand
GGCGAGGTGGGAAAGAGTTGCCTGCTCGGCGCGTTGCGCGGCGATCCGTGGGAGGAAGGCCGCCCGACCACGCACGGGATCGAGATCAAGCCGGTGAAGGTGACTGATCCTGCCACCGGCACGGAGATCACGCTGAACGGCTGGGATTTCGGCGGGCAGCGGGTCTATCGGCCCACACACCAGTTGTTCTTCAGCGCCCCTGCCGTCTATCTGGTGGTGTGGAAGCCGCGCGAAGGCCCGCAGCAGGGTTTCGTGAAGGAGTGGATCAAGCTAGTGAAGCACCGCGAGCCGGAGGCCAAAATCCTCGTCGTCGCCACTCACGGCGGCCCCAAAGAACGCCAGCCGGACATTGATCGACAGGAAATCTGGGACTTGTTCGGCAAGGAGACGGTGCTCGACTTCTTTTTCGTGGAAAGCAAGCCGCCCAACTGGGATGAGAAAACAAAAACGTGGGTGGGAGAACGTGCCTGCATCAAGAGATTGAGAGACACCATCGCCAGCGTCGCCGCCAGCCTGCCCGAAGTAGGGCGGTCGGTTCCTAAACGGTGGGAAGAGACGCGCACAGCGCTGAAAGATAATGACGCCGCATACTTGCCCCTAGAGAAAGTCCTCAAACTTTGCACAGACCACCAGATGGACGAGGAAGAGGCGAAGGATTTCATCCGGGTCGCACATCGGCTAGGGTACCTGATCCACTACGCCCACGATCCGGCGTTGCGGGACATCGTGATCCTCAAGCCGGACTGGCTCTCCACAGCCATGAGCTATGTGCTGGACGACAAGCAGACCCGCGACGCCCACGGCTTGGTGGAGTTCGCCCGTCTCGGCGAGTTGTGGAACGATCCGGCGCGGCCGGTCGAATCGCGTTACGACGCCAGTCTGCATCCGCTCTTCCTGCGGTTGATGGAGCGGTTTGACCTGTCCTACAAGGTTGCCGTACCAGCCGAGCCGGAGGATGCCCTCGGCTTTTGGCAGCGAATGGGGAGTGCACTTGGCTCCGCAAAGAAGCCAACGACAGAACAGCATTACACCAGTCTAGTCGCGCAATTGGTCCCAGACCTTCGGCCGTCGGAACCGGAACTCGCCGTGGTGTGGCCCGCTAACCTTGCTGACGGCGATGGTCAGCAAGTGCAAATCTGTCGGATTGTAGAGACGAGGAATGGACAGTCGGCCACCGCGGAGGGATTGTTCTATCTATTAATCGTGCGTTTGCACAAATACTCGCTGGGCCGCGTATGTTATAGGCAGAGCGTCCACTGGCAGCGCGGGCTGGTACTGGATGACGACTACAACGGGCGGGCGTTGCTGGAGCACACCGGCAACGATGTCCGTATCACCGTGCGTGCTGCATATCCGCAAGCATTTCTTGCAGTATTGACTCGGGAAGTTAAATACCTGGTTGAGAGCTTCTGGGCTGGCCTGCGCTGCGACGTGATGGTGCCGTGCATCAAGCCGTGTGGCCGAAATTCGCCAGGCACCGGATTGTATGAAGTGCAGAAGTTGATTGAAAGCAAACGGCGCGGGCGTCCGGACTATCCGTGTCCCGTCTGCAACGAGTGGCAGGACATCGATTGCCTGCTTCGCAACGCACCCGCAGCACGGTCCTCGACCTTGGAAGAGTTGCTGGCAGAATTTGCCACGGTGAGAGTTGAGCTGTCAGGAGCACGTCAACAACTGATCGCGTTGCGCGGTGAGGCCATGGGGCGTTTCGACAAACTGGACATCGGAACACAGCGCATTTTAAGCAGAGTGGACGACGCTTTCACCGGTTTGATGCGTGCGTTGACCGATGAGGCCAAGGAAGGCCCACGCTTATTCAGTTTACAGCCGACTGAGACAGGGTTCTTGGACCTGCCGCACTGGGTCAGTCAGAAATTCCGCCTGACGCTGTGGTGCGAACACAGCCGGTTGCCGTTGCCGTTCTTGAACAAGGGCGACATGTCACATGGCATCTATGAGTTCGATATTCCGCGAGACTGGTTCGTGAAAGCAGCCCCATTTCTTAAGACTCTCGCGAGTATCCTCAGTTTGGCGCTTCCTATCGCTTCGTCCTTCACGAAGATGGCAATGGACGACGAAGCATACAAAGCCATTCAAAACCAGTTGGACTTCGGCCAGAAGTGCCTTGAATCGGCACTAAAGGGCACTAAGTCTGCTATCGACACCGTTGAGGAACTCGAAGGCCCGGATTTGCCCAAGGAAAAAGCCTTCCGCGCACAAGGAGCCGTATTGCGCCAGCTTCAAGCGTGGCTGAAGGACAAGGATCCAGGCTTTGGCGGACTGGTGCGGGTGCAGAACAAGCGGCTGGAGTTCCTGTGGGTGCACCCGCAGTTTGAGAAGGAGTATTAAGCGCGGGACACTGCAGTTGCGGTTGTCAATCGAACGCTGGCGATCCGATGCGGTGAGTGTGCAGAATTGGCGGAAGAAGATCCTCGGCCTATAGTCAACCATCGTCCGTGCAGCAATTCCCATTATGACAAGACACGCGCTGCGGGAAGGCCCTCACGGGCCCACTACAAACGAATTCGCCCACGTTTTGCTTTGTTTGTAGTGACGCCGTGAGGCGTTTTTTTGTCATAATGAGAATTGCTGCCGCCTGTGTTATGCAACTGTTCGGCAATGCGCCACGAAACCGATTCCCGACAGGTTGAACAGAAATCATCGGATAGCGGTAAGGGGGCGAGTAAGTAGGGCGAGTAAGTGTAACCGTTTAAGTGTAGCCGTTTAAGTGTGTGAGTGTGGGATGAAGTGTAAGAGTGACGGGAAAACGGTAATTCCGGCCAACTTGTCGAAAATTTCTCTTTTTGGTATTCTGCCTGCCGAGAAAATGAAAGTCAGACAGTCCACTTATAAAAAGAGAACGATCATGAAGAAACCGTTAGCCGTACTTGCGTGTGCCGTGTTCGCCTTAGCCGGATTTGCGCAACAGCCGACCGACAAGGCCATGGATGAGGCCAAGGCTGTTCTGGCCAAGATGACGCTGGAGGAGAAAGTCTCCCTCTGCGCCGGCATCAGCACGATGTCGCTGACCCCGATCCCGCGTGTGGGCCTCAACAGGGAGTTCACCTTCGACGATAGCTCCTGCAACGTGCGCGCCGAACTCGACCGCATGACCTTCGCCGCCGCGACCAAACCGGACGATCCGTCTGACCAGTCCACCTCCATGCCGACGCTGGAAATGCTCGCGTCCACATGGGACCGCTCGCTCGCGTCCGCCTATGGCAACCTGATCGGACAAGAGCTGCGCGCCCGGAACAAGGACATGATCCTGGGCCCAGGCGTGAACATCATGCGCACACCGCTCTGCGGCCGCAACTTCGAGTACCTGACGGAGGATCCCGCGCTCGGCGCAGCCCTGGTCGTCGAATACATCAAGGGCGTGCAGTCCCACGATGTCTCCGCCTGCGTGAAGCACTTCGCGGCGAACAGCCAGGAGTGGAACCGCAACACGGCGACCGCCACGGTCGACGCGCGCACGCTGCACGAGATCTACCTGCCGATCTTCCGCGCCGCGGTCAAGGACGCCGGCGTGCTGGCCGTGATGAACGCCTACAACAAGCTGGCCGTTCCCGGCTTCTGCGAGGCCCAATTCTGCAGCCAGAACGCCTATCTCAACCGCGAGATCCTACGCAAGGCCTGGGGCTTCAAGGGCCTCGTGGTCACCGACTGGGGCAGCCTCCACGGCACCGTCGAAGGCGCGAACGGCGGCACCGACATCGAGATGAACGCGGGCAACCAGATCCGCATCTTCAAGCCCGAGCCGCTGCTGAAGGCCATCAAAGACGGCACGGTCAAGGAAGCGACCGTCAGCGACATGGCCCTGCACACCCTGTATGTGATGGCCAAGGTTGGCCTCTTCGATGGCCGCGCCCGCGACGCGGGCAGCATCAACACAAAGGAGCACCAGGCCCTCGCCCTCCGCGTGGCCGAGGAAGGCATTGTCCTGCTCAAGAACGATAAGAAGGTTCTGCCGCTCGATCCCAACGAGGTGAAGTCCGTCGTCGTCATGGGCCAGGGCGCCATCACCAAGCACTGCAACGGCGGCTGTCGCGCCGAAGGCAAACCGCCGTATGAGGTCGTTCCGCTGGAAGGCATCACGAACCGCCTCGGCAGCAGGGTCAGCGTCGTCTATTTGCCGCTGACGCTCGACGACCAGAACTCCAAGCTCGCCCCCCTTCCCGAGGCCGCGATCAACACCTTCGACACCGATGTCAAGGACCAGGGCATGACCGTCCGCGCGTGGAAGGCCAGTTACTTCGCGAACAAGGATCTCTCCGGGAAACCCGCCGCGACAGGCTTCCAGCGCGGCCTGACGGTCGACTGGAAAATGAACGCGCCCGTCAAGGCGGTTCAGCCGAACAACTTCTCCGTCCGCTGGGAAACCAAGGTCGTCGCGCCTGAAACCGGCACCTATGTGCTCGGAACCCGCGCCAACGCCAAGGCCGGCACCCGCGTATTCGTGGACGGCAAGCTCGTGATGGACAACTGGAAGTGCCAGTTCCCGACCGCCACCGGCTATGGCGAGGTCGCGCTGACCGCCAAACGCGAATACGCCGTCACCGTCGAGTACACGCTCGGCGAGAGCGAGTCCACCTGCTTCTTCGGCTGGCGCCTGCCCTCTGAAAAAGGCATCTCCCTCTCCGAGATGGAAAGCGTGGTCCGCAAGGCCGACGCGGTCGTCGTGCTGACCGGCACCGGGCACGGTCACGGCCGCGCGCTGGAGTGCGAAGGCGCGGACCGCCCGAACCTGCTCCTGCCCCCCGGCCATGATGAGGCCATCGCCAAGGTGCTCGCCTGGGCGCCGCGCGCGGTCATCGTGAACCACTCCGGCTCCCCGATGGAGATGCCTTGGGTCAAGCAGGCCGCGACGCTTATCCAGTACGGCTACGCCGGTATGGAGGGCGGCAACGCTCTGGCCGCTGTCCTCTTCGGCGATGTCAACCCGTCCGGAAAATTGCCGCACACCTGCCCGTTCAAGCTGGCCGACACGCCTGCCGCCGCCTCGGTCGAAACTTACAATGGCACGAACTCGGTCTACTCCGAGGGCATCTTCATCGGCTACCGCTGGTACGACAAGAAGGCTATCGAGCCGATGTTCCCGTTCGGCCATGGCCTCTCCTACACGGCCTTCAAATACGGCAAGGTCACTGCTTCCGCCAAAAAACTGGCTCCCGGCGGCGCGCTCACCGTCTCCGTCAAGGTCACGAACACCGGCAAGCGCGCGCTGTCTCTTATACACATCTGACGCTGCCGACGAATAGAGAGGTGTAG
>CAYSXF010000353.1:0-5279 GCA_964434815.1 uncultured Lentisphaeraceae bacterium | reverse complement strand
TATTTGCAGATGGGGAACTCGCGCAGCACGTAGAGGCTGTAAAACCCGTCCGCGCCGCGCGTCTGGGAAGACGAGGTCTCCAGCCGGTTCAGTTCGTTCGCGAGCTCCACCAGCAGGGCACGGTTGATGTCGCGCTGGCAGATGATGCCCACGAGCCGCTGGTCGCGGTTGAGGACGGGGAAGCGCCCGTAGTGGTAGCGGTCGAAGTAGCGCAGCGCGAAGGAGAGCGGCATGTCGTCTTCGAGCACGACCAGCTTGGTGGTCATGTGGCTGCTGCACGGCTCGCCGATGGTGCCGGCGACCAGGGCGCGGATGATGTCGTCGATGCTGACCAGCCCGAAGAACCGCCCGTTCTCCTCGACCGGCACGCCGCTGATCTTCTTCTGCCGCATCAGCTCCTGGGCCTCGCGCATGGTGTCGGAGCGGCTGACGGTGGCCAGCTTCGACGTCATGACGTCGCGCACTTTCAGGCGCTGGATCAGCTCCAGCAGAACCAGCGGCTCGCTCTCGGCCGCCGGGTCGGAGTCCGCCTTCGCAGCGGAAGCGGCAGACGTCTGAGGCTCGTCGCTCATCGCGGTTTCAGCGCGTCGCTGACGGCCACGCACGTTTCGAACTTGGGCAGCCGGCTGGTGGCGAGCGTCATGCGAAGATCGTTGGCGACGTTCACCATCGAAGAGGGCAGCGGCTTGCCGTTGACGACCACGACGCCCACCGCTCCGACGATCTGCGCCGTGCGCAGCACCTGGTCGCTCGCCAGCGACGTCAGCAGCAGCAGATCCTCCTCGTCCACCATCAGCACGTCGCTCATCAGGTCTGACGCGATCACATGGCGGATGGCCTTGTGGCACCCCTCGCCCTTGACCAGCACCTCCGCCTTCAACACCTCGGCAACCTCAAGAATGGTCATAAGAAAACGCCTCTTTCCAGCACCCGCGGGTGCCCCGGAACCTTGCTGCTCCGCTCCTGCAAAAAATGAAAGGATAGATGGTATACTAGTAACCCGGTTTGAACAATCTGAAAAGCAGCCCTCTTTGGGCTTGGCATCCCCCCCCGCTTTTGAGAGAATATTAGGATTATTTTTTGAACTCCCTGCCCTTGTTACGGTACGAGGTCGGGTCAACGTGGAGGTGAAAAACCGTGAGCACCGCTACGAAACAGGCAGAGGGCCTTCAGAAGCTGACGCCCGAGCTGAAAGCCTTTATCGCCGAATGGAAGAACAAGCCGGGAAACCTGATCATGGTCCTGCACCGCGTGCAGCAGGGCTTCGGTTACATTCCCCGCGAAGTGGCCTTCGAAGTGGCCGACCTGCTGGACGTGCCGCTCGCCAAAATCTACGGCGTCATCACGTTCTACAACTTCTTCAAGCTGAAGAAGCCGGGGCGCAACCAGATCCAGGTCTGCATGGGCACGGCCTGCTACCTGAAGGGCGGCGAGGATATCATCCACGAGGTGGAGGGCATCCTGGGCGTGGGCCTGAACACCGTGACCCCGGACGGCGAATTTTCGATTGAGGCGGTCCGCTGCATGGGCTGCTGCGGGCTGGCGCCGGTGATGGTGATCAACGGCGAGGTTTACGGCAAGGTCCAGAGCAAGGACCTCCACGGCATCATCGGCAAGATACGGAAGGGCTGATCCGTGCATGCGTCTGTCTGCGACACCCTCTCCGATCTGGTGCAGAACGCGATCGAGGCGGGCGCGTCGCGGACGGAGCTGACTGTGTACACGGGGCCGGACAGGATCGAGGTCCGCGTGGCGGACAATGGCAAGGGGATGGATGAGGAGACGCTGGCCAGGGCTGTGGAGCCGTTTTACAGCGAGGCCGGCAAGCACGACCGCCGCCGGGTGGGTTTGGGCCTCCCCCTTCTCTACCAAACAGCCGAGGCGGTCAACGGCACGGTCGATATCCGGTCGAAGTCCGGCGAAGGCACGACGGTGCGTTTCACGTTCGACGCGAAGCATCTGGACACGCCGCCGCTGGGCGACCTAGCCCTGACCGCTCTGGGGCTGATGACGTTCGCAGGCTCATACGATCTGGTTCTGACGAGGAAAACGCCGTCCGACGGCTACACGGTATCGCGGAAAGAGCTGATCGAGGCGCTTGGGAATTTGGAAGAGTCCGCCAACCTGATCTTGGCCAAAGACTATTTGAAATCGCAAGAGGCTTGTTTGACTGGAGCATAAGGTAGGGACGCCTCCCCGAGGCGTCCGCGGACGGTTCGGGGAACCGTCCCTACCCCAAAGCAGGGAAAAGGAGACGTTTGAGCTATGGCAAAGTTAACGCTGAATGATTTGCGCAAACTGCGTGAAGAGAAGCAGAAGGCGATGGAGAAGCGCGATCCCTCCAACAAGAGCGCGCAGATCATCGTCGGCATGGGCACCTGCGGCATCGCTGCCGGCGCGAAAGAGACGTTCAACGCGATCATCGAGGAGCTGGACGCCAAGGGCATCTCCCATGTGCTCGTGCGCCAGACCGGCTGCATGGGCCTCTGCCACTCCGAGCCGACCGTCGAGGTCGTCGTGCCGCAGATGCCCGTCGTGATCTACGGCAACGTGGATGCGGCGACCGGCAAGAAGATCGTGAACGACCACATCGTCAACAAGAAACTCATCGACAACCATATTTGCGACAAGCCGGCAATGGACATTGTTCGCTGAGCGGGGAAAACACACCATGGGCTACAAACAGTATATCTTGGTCTGCGGCGGAACGGCCTGCGAGTCCAGCAAGGGCGTCGCGCTGTTCAGCGCGCTGAAGAAAGCGGTCGAAGAGCATGGCCTGGTCAACGACGTCCAAGTCGTGCGCACCGGCTGCCTGGGGTTCTGCGAAAAGGGGCCGATCGTCAAGATCCTGCCGCAGGACACCTTCTACGTGGAAGTGAAACCCGAAGACGCCGAAGTGCTGATCAAAGAGCACATCATCAAAGGCCGCGTCGTCTCGCGCCTGCTCTACGATAAGAGCCAGAGCAAGCTCAACGTCGGCATCGAAGGCATCGATTTCTATCAGAAGCAGTTCCGCATCGTGCTGCGCAACTGCGGCGTGATCGACCCGGACAAGATCGACGAATACATCGCCCGCGACGGCTACAAGGCGCTCGAGAAGGCGCTGTTCGAGATGAAGCCGCAGGACGTGATCGACGAGGTCTCCAAGTCCGGCCTGCGCGGCCGCGGCGGCGCGGGCTTCCCCACCGGCAAAAAGTGGTCGTTCGCCGCCATCCAGCCCGCCGGCCAGAAGTATATGGTCTGCAACGCCGACGAAGGCGATCCGGGCGCCTACATGGATCGCTCAACCCTCGAGGGCGACCCGCACTCCGTGCTCGAAGCCATGGCCATCGGCGGCTACGCGATCGGCGCGTCCAAGGGCTACGTCTACATCCGCGCGGAATACCCGCTCGCCGTCCAGCGGCTCGAGACCGCCATCGCCCAAGCCACCGAATACGGCTTGCTCGGCGAGGACATCCTCGGCAGCGGGTTCTCGTTCACCATCGAGATCCGCCTCGGCGCGGGCGCGTTCGTGTGCGGCGAAGAGACCGCCCTGCTGGCCTCGATCGAAGGCAAGCGCGGCATGCCCAACCCGCGGCCGCCCTTCCCCGCAGTCAAAGGGCTCTGGGGCCGTCCCACGGTCATCAACAACGTCGAGACGCTCGCAAACGTTCCGATCGTCCTGCTCAAGGGCAGCTCGTGGTTCAGCAAGATCGGCACCGCTACCTCCAAGGGCACCAAGGTTTTCGCCCTCACCGGCAAGATCAACAACTCCGGCCTGATCGAGGTGCCGATGGGCACGACGCTGCGCGAGATCATCTTCGACATCGGCGGCGGCATCCGCGGCGGCAAGGCCTTCAAGGCGGCCCAGACCGGCGGCCCCTCGGGCGGCATGATACCCCCGCAGTTCCTCGACACGCCCATCGACTACGAGAGCCTCGCCAAGATCGGCTCGATCATGGGCTCGGGCGGCCTGATCGTCATGGACGAGGACGACTGCATCCCGGACATCGCGAAGTTCTACCTCGACTTCACGGTGGACGAGTCCTGCGGCAAGTGCGCGCCCTGCCGCATCGGCGGGCGCAAGCTGCTGAACTACCTCGACAAGATCTGCAAAGGCGAAGGCTCGTACGAAGACATCGACCAGATGAAGGTGATCAGCGAGTCCATGTCCCGCGCGTCCCTGTGCGGCCTCGGCCAGACCGCCTCGAATCCGGTTCAGTCCAGCCTGCGCTACTTCATGGACGAGTACAAAGAGCACATCGACAGCAAGAAGTGCCGCGCCGGCAAGTGCAAGAACCTGCTGAGCTACAGCATCGACGCCGCGAAGTGCGTCGGCTGCACGGCCTGCGCCCGCGTCTGCCCGGTGTCGTGCATCTCCGGCGAGCGGAAGAAGCCGCATGTGATCGATTCGCTCAAGTGCATCAAGTGCGGCCAGTGCTTTGAGGTTTGCAAGTTTAACGCCGTCGTGCGCGCCTAATCCGAAAGGTCTTTTTGTTATGCCTAACATGGTTCAACTCGAAATCAACGGCATCCCGGTTGAAGTCCCGGTCGGAACCTCGATCCTGAATGCCGCGAAGATGGTTCACGTCAAAATCCCCACGCTCTGCTACCATCCGGACCTCAGGCCCTGGGCGGCCTGCGGCATCTGCGTGGTGCGCCAGGCTGGCTCCCCCAAGCTGCTCCGCGCCTGCTGCACGGACGTCGCCCCCGGCATGAAGATCACGACGCACGACTCGGACATCGTCCGCGTGCGACAGACCGTGCTGGAGCTGATCCTCGCCAACCATCCGAACGACTGCCTGCAGTGCCCGCGCAACGGCACCTGCGAACTGCAGAAGCTCGCCGCCGACTTCGGCATCCGCGAGATCCCGTTCCAGACGGATGTGCCCTCCATCCCGGTCGACAACTCGACGTCCTCGCTCGTGCTCAACCCCGAGAAGTGCATCAAGTGCGGCCGCTGCGTGCTGGTCTGCCAGGAGATGCAGGACGTCTGGGCGATCGAGTTCATCGGCCGCGGCGAGAAGACGCGCATCGCGCCCGCCGCCGACGTCACCCTCAACGAGTCGCCCTGCATCAAGTGCGGCCAGTGCTCGGCGCACTGCCCGGTGGGCGCGATCTACGAGAAGGATGAGACCGCCACGGTCTGGGACGCACTCAAGAACCCCGACAAAATCTGCGTCGTCCAGATCGCCCCGGCGGTCCGCGTCGCCATCGGCGAAGCCTTCGGCCTGCCGCCCGGCAAGCTGATGACCCTGTCTCTTATACACATCTCCGAGCCCACGAGACAGGCAGAAATC
>CAYSXF010000352.1:4434-5304 GCA_964434815.1 uncultured Lentisphaeraceae bacterium | reverse complement strand
GATATGGGCGGCGAAAAGTTTATGACCGCCGCAGAAGCCGACAAAACGGGCAACGTGGTGCAGGAAATGCAGAAGCAGTTGGATGAGCTTCGGGCGATGATTGCCGCACAGATCGCGGCAGCAGGCCCACAAGCCACCGTGGCGGCCCCGCGTCGGGGTCGTCCACCCAAGACTCAGACGGCGGCAACCGGAGCCTAGTATGGCCACCTACGACTCAGCATACCTCTTGAGCTGGTTTCAGCGGTTAGCGGGCCGTCCGACGACCAACGATACGGTCTCGACGGCCAGTGAATACCAGCGGCTGTCGGAGGCGCAGAGTCGGGTGATTGCTGAGTTGGCGGCTCGCGCACCGGAGGCGTTCTATCCCAAGAACGCCAACGGCGCGTATCCGACGCTGACGACCACCGATCAACAAGTCTTTACGTTTGGCACGGACTCAAACGGGTACCCCATCTTTCCCATTGGCAAGGTGGGGATCTACCCGACGCTCTCGTGTATCCCCGACTATCCGTGGATTGAAGGGGTGCAGTACATGAACGAAGGGAATCAGATTCGGATTCCCAACAACATGACCTGGGGCGCCCCGCTCTACTGGCGGGGGATTCCACAGCCCCCCGATATTGACGCGACGCACCAGCCGACGTTGATTCCCGAAGGGGCGCGAGAGCTGATTGTGTATAGCGCCGTGATGCAGTTCCAGTTGGAAGGCACGGCGGCACGGAGTCCCGAGCAGGCCAGCAATGCGGCCAGCTTGTATCGAGAAGCGTTTCAGCGGTGGTGCTTGGTGTATCGCACACAGTTCCGATCGGGCGGGGCGTTGGGGCCGCTGACGGGGCGTAACTTGGCTATTACTGGCGTCGGCGGGTACGG
>CAYSXF010000352.1:0-4424 GCA_964434815.1 uncultured Lentisphaeraceae bacterium | reverse complement strand
TCTCAGTTGTGAGGACGTAAGCAATGGCACTGACTCCGCAAGGCGGGCGTGTATTCAGCATTACCAGCGCCGACAACGGCAATACCGTGGTGATTGGCGACGGCTCGCCGTCCGAGGCGTTCGCGGGTGGGTTCACCATCCAGCTCGATTCGACCTCGTTCAGCGGGACGGTGGACATCCAAGTGTCGAGTGTCGAGCAGCCCGTCACGGCGCGGGGCGGCAAAACAATGGCCACGACCCCGACCTTTCGCCAGGCGCTGTACTACAAGTGGTTCCTCAATGGTTCTGCCGCTGATGGTTCCTTGGTCACCACGCAGATTACGGACTCGTCGCTGGTCGTGGTGCCCGCGCCGGGGATGCGCGTGGGCCTCAAGGTTTCGTGCACGAGCGGATCGCTGGCGGCGTATGTAACCCCGTGGAACGGCGTGGCGAAGTAGCCTTCTTTCTTTGGATGCGTAGGTGGGACAATGAGCGGAGTGCCAGGGAAGGTTTCCACAGGGGCAGGCATCAGTTTGGGTGCGGATGGGTATAGCACCTCGTCGGGGACATTCAGCGCGGGCACGACCCCGCCCATCACGGGGGCGTTGAACATTGACGCCAGTGGGTATGGCGGGACGTTCTTGGCGGCGACCAATACGAGCGGCTCGTCCATTACGATGTCGATTGATGCCACGACCAACACGATGACCGTCAATGGCAACGTGGTGGTCACGGGCACGGTCAGTGAAGCCGCGGTGTCCGAAGGGCCGTTGACCATTACGGGCGGCACGGTGACGGTCTCCACGCCCTTCTTGCAAGCCACGCAATCGTGGAATGCCGCGGGCGTGACGTTTACGGGGATGAAGGTCAACGTCACCGACACCGCCTCGGCCTCGGGGTCATTGCTGCAAGACCTCCAAGTCGGCGGCGTGTCCAAGTTCAGCATCACCAAAGCGGGCGCGGTGACGGCGGCGTCCAATCTGTCGGTCGCCACGGGCGCGGCGTATCAGATCAACGGGACGTCGGTGTTGAACGCGACGACGTTGGGATCCGGCGTCACGGGATCGAGTCTGACGAGCGTGGGAACGCTGACGGCGGGCGCCGTCCCCGCAAGCCTTGTCACCGCTGGCACGTTCGGCGCGGGGGCGTACACGTTCCCCGGTGCGCTGGCGATTACGGGCGCGTTTACGGGCGCGACGACGGGCGCGTTTAGCAGCACCCTCGCCGTGACGGGCGCGACGACACTCACGGGAAATGTTGGTATTGGCACTGCTCCCACTGCGGGCGCTCAGATTATTACTATTGGCGGCGCGACGACAGGCCCACAGTATGCGGTGTGGTGTGGTCGAATACGGGCGCAAGCCTATGTATCGGGATTGAGAAATCGACCGGAGGAAACAACTTTGTCGGGTCGTCGGCGTATGCGTCAACGATTGGAACATATACGGCAACGTCTCTCCAGTTTGGTACAAACTCGACCGTCAATCTGACGATTGCCAGCGGTGGAGCCGCCACGTTCTCCAGCACGGTGACTTCCACGGGAACGCTTACTACGGGTTCCGGTTCGGGCGAAAGTCTTACTGCTGGCTCGATTAGTTTAGGAAAAGACATTGGTATTGTCTCTGGACAAGGCATTGTTCAGGGAGCGGCTCGCATTTTGACTTTTACGAGTGGAGCCGCCACGTTCTCTGGAGCAATTTCGACCGCAGAACGTTTAGCCATCGCTTACCCGAGTGCTGGTGTCGTGTTGCAAGGCTACGTTGCGAACACCTTGCGTATTGCAGTCAATGGGAGTGACTCGAACTCTGGCTCTCGCGGTTCACTCCTTGCGCTCAATGGTGAGTTCAGCGGCACCCTCGCCGTGACCGGAGCCGCCACGTTCTCCAGCACCGCTTCTTCCGATAGCGGGTTCAAACTCAGTGCAGGAAATGTGTCGGTTCCTACCGCAACGGCAACAACGCTGGTCGCCATTACTGGGCTTGGCGCATATATGGTGTCATACACGTTGTATGCCAACGGAGGCGCGTCGTATCGCGGATATGCCATCGTCCTTCACGATTCCGTAAATCCCGTCATTATATCGCAGGCAAATGGGTCGGTCAACATTTCGGTTTCGGTATCAGGTAGTAACATTCAAGTGACGCAGATTAGCGGCGGGACAATGACGATTTACTGGAACGCCACGCGCTTTTCGATGACGTGATTAGCACACAGTGGGGTTTTGACCCATCAAAGCTAATGCCGATTGCGATTGCCGAAATCAAGGCGCTTCGCGCTCGCGTGGCGGCGTTGGAAGCGCACTAAGATGGTTCGTTGATCCGATTGTTTCCCTTCACTCCTTTGACACCCATGTTGCTGACCCTCCCGTTGCGCCTGACCGCTCTCCACCTGTTGCCCGCCGAGGGCACCTTCCTCACGCTTCGCACCGTGCGGGACGCGCAGCACGCGCTGTCGCCGTCCGCCGAGGAAATCGAACGGTTCCAGATTCAGCAAGAGGGCACGAGCATCCGATGGGTGGGGGATACGACCGCCGACGTGCCGCTGTCGTCGGCGGCGGTGGGGTTGCTCAAGGACGCGCTCGCCACGCTCGATGCCGAGGGCAAGCTGACCCTGGCGCACGTTGATCTGTTCGACGCGCTCTCTGACGCTTTGGCAACGCCCTGATGCGACCCACGGGGCGTGTGGCGCGGACTTCCTTTCTCGTGATTGCCGTCGATAGATGGCAAGGCGCTCGCTAAATGGCTGACACCACCCGCACGTTGACCAGTGGCTTGTGGAACGGCGTTCGCAACACGACGGAACCGTTCGACGATACGCCCAACTTGCTGCAAGACGCCACGAATATGTACATCCCTGACCCCGAAGCGGGATCGGGGGCGTTCGGGCGTCCCGCGTTTCGGCAGTTTCCGTCGTTTGTGCCGTCACCCGGCGGCGCGGTGCCGCCCTTCGGGCAGACCATCAACGGCGTGTTTTACGGGGTGGGACAAGGCAGCTATGGCAGTGCCAATGGCACGTCCGTGTTTTTCTTTGGCGGGGTGATGTATGTGTCGGGATACCCCCTTTCCGTGACCGCAGCATCGGGCGTGGCGGGGCGCGTGTGCATTACAACTGGCGCTGTAGACTCGTCTGGGGATGACGCTCGGGTATATGTCACGCAGATTGATAAATATTTGGTGGTCAACGATGGGGTGTTTACGCCATGGGTCTATGACACGACCACGAACCTCGCCTCAGTCATTGATGCGTTTCCTGCCGTTGTCAATTTGTCAACGGACGCGCTAAATACCCGCGTAGCGATTGCCGCACAACAAATGCAATTGCTGGATGCCACGGGGAAGCCCAACCTGGTCACCGTACCAGCAAGCACCGCCAACCTGCCAGCGGGTACGTTGCTCAAGAATACCTGGGGCGCGTTTCGCGTGACCTATACAGTTGCTGGCGGCTACGCCATCGACGCGGCCCCCGCGACTTACACCACGGGGTATGCGACGGAGGCATTAGCGATTGCCGCGCTGGACACGGCATACCCGGCGGTAACGCAATCCAGTACCGTGTGGAATGTAGGGTATTTCACCATCCAAGCCGATGCCTCGCACGACTTTGTTGCGGGCACTACGCCGTTGATCTTGGCGGGCGCGTATCCGCCAGGCCATTGTCAGGCACTCTACTACTATGCGGGACGCGCTGCCCCGTGGCAGGCCTTTGGCAATCCCGTGGTGTTCTCTGGTGCCGTGTTTTTCATCTACGCCACCGACCGCAAAACGCTGTTGTGGAGTGAGCCGAACGATCCGTTCACGGGATACCAGCAGAGCGATTACGACAATGCGTGGACGCTGGCGCAGACCAGCAATGATTATTTGTGGGCACTGGCCGCAACCAACGTGGCGTTGTACTACTTTCGCGAGTATTCCATTGGCGCGTTGCAAGGGGCGCCGGGCGTGGATTTCCGCAACACGGCAACGCACGACAGCGTGTCGTACAACATTGGGTGTACGTCGGCGGCGTCGATTTGCCTGTTTGGGCAATGGGTGTATTTCGCGGACGCTATGGGACGCACGCACCGGTTCAGCTATGGGTCACCGCCCGACAAGCTGTGGTTGCAAGCACGAGCCATGTACGAGGATGCGGTGCTAGGCACGGGAAGCACCTATGGCATTGCCCCGCGAGCCTTTCTCGATCCAAACCTCAACGTGTATGTCGTGTTTCCGTGGTCGGTTGCGGGGGGGACATATCCGACCATCGGACTTGCCTACGATGCGATGACGGGACGATATATGGGGCGATGGGTGCTGGCGGGAAGCGGGAGTGCAGGAAGTGGATTCCGCATTGATACCTGCGGCACCTTGCAAAGCCGCACCAGCTTTACTGATGGGGTCGTTGGTGTGTTGCTGGTCGGCAGCACAGGCGCAACGCATGGCTATTTGTGGTTGTTGCTGTCGATGCCT
>CAYSXF010000351.1:0-5313 GCA_964434815.1 uncultured Lentisphaeraceae bacterium | reverse complement strand
CGCGAGCCGTTTCGCGTTGGTACACGATGGCCACAGAATAAGTGAAACCGCTCTAGCGTTGATTCCGTCTGGCCGCCTAGGCGGTTTTTGGCAGCGGCACAGCGCGTGCGCCTCAGACAGGGTTAGGCTTGGAGGTCTTGGGCAGGGTGATCTGGAAAGTCGTGCCCTTTCCGTGCTCGCTCTGGAACTCAACCGTGCCGCCGTGCGCGGCGACGATGACCTGCACGATGTTCAATCCCAACCCCAGCCCCTTCTCCGATTCGCGGGCCTGCTTGCCGCGGAACAGGCGCTGCCAGACCAGGCTCTGCTCGTCTTCCGGAATTCCGATGCCGTTGTCGATCACGCGGGTGATGACGGCGTCGGGCAGAAGCGCGAACTCAATATGCACCGTCCCGCCCTTCGGCGTGTACTTGAGCGCGTTATCCACGAGATTGGCGAAAGCGCGCGCGATTCTGTGCCGGTCGCCTTCGATCACGATGTCGTCGACAGGGAAGGCGGCGGTCAGCGTGAGGCCCTTCTCCTCTGCGAGCAGTTGGTAGAGGTCGATGATCTCCGCGATGATCTGTGTGAGGCTGAAGGGCTGGATGTTGAGTTTGACGAAGCCGCTCTCCATTTCGCGGGCGTCCATGAGGTTTTGGAGCTGGAGCTGGGCCCGGTCGCAGTCCTCGATGATGTCGGCGAGCGTTTCGGCGAGGTTCACGGGCGTGCTCGGGTCGTTCAGGGCGATCTCGGATGCGCCCCGGATGCGCGCGAGCGGCGTGCGGAAATCGTGGGCCACGTTGTCCATGGTCTCGCGCATGGCCCGGATCAGGTTGGCATACTTCTCGGTCATGATCGTGAAGAGGCGCCCGAGGGTGTCGAGTTCCGAAATGAGGCTCTTGACGGGCGGCGAGCCTTTCTCGAAGGCGCCGGTTTCGATGATCCGAGTCATGGAGTCCGTGATGAGGTGGATGGGGCGGAGGGTGATGAACATCATGAAGATGCCGGTGAGGAACGAGAGGAGCGTGGAGAGGATCATGAACAGCAGCAGGTTGTGCGCCATCATGGACTTCTGGTCGACCTCGAGAAAAGAGCCTTTTCCGACCTGCAAGATGCGGCCGTCTTTGAGGCGCGAGGTGAGGATCTGGAGGTGGCGGTGAAGCGGCTTGAGGTAATATTCGCTCCAGCCCTCGGGCGGAAGCGCGGCCGGGCTCTCCGCCTCGTAGGCTCGCCACTCTGGAATGTCGACGCCTTTGGGCTTGATCACCGAGTATTCGACGAGCCCGGGGCGTTGATCACGCGTATGATGACGATCGTGGAGGGCGGGTAACGCTCAAGAGTGACTTCTTCTGCAAGCCAGTTGCCGTCGGTGTTTTGAGATAGGATCTCGGTGAGCTCCTCGCTCTGCGCAAGCGCGTCCTGCCGGTCAAATCCCCGGGCGGACTTGGTGATGACATGGCCGCTTAAGAAAAAGATGCCGCAGGTGTAGAGCGCGTAAACGATGAGGTAGCCCATGCCCATGTAGAAGGCAAACGAGCGGAACTTCTTACTCAGCCGTTCTGAAAACATAGCCGACCCCACGCATGGTTTGAATCAGTTTGGTGTCAAACCCGGAGTCGAGTTTGTTGCGCAGGCGGCAGACGAGCACATCCACTATGTTGGTCTGAGGGTCGAAGCTGTAGTCCCAGATCCGCTCCAGAATCAGGGTTTTGGTGAGCGGCCGGTTGGGGTTGCGCATCAGCAGTTCCAGCAAGGCGAACTCGCGCGGCTGCAGCTCGATCTTCCTGTTCCCGCGGACCACCGAGCGGCGCAGCAGGTCGAGGGTGACATCGCAGACGGTCAAGACTGTGGCGCTCTTGCCTTTCGCCTGCGACGTCTGTGTCCGGCGTGTGATGGCGTGGATGCGCGCGGCCAGTTCTGAAAAGGAGAACGGTTTGGCCATGTAGTCGTCCGCCCCGCACTCGAGGCCGATGACGCGGTCATCCACGGCGCTTTTCGCGCTGAGCACGAGCACGGGTGTCATGTCGCCGGTGTTGCGCATGTGCTTGAGGATCGCAATGCCGCTCCTTTCAGGAAGCATAATATCGAGCACGACCGCGTCATACTGGTTGGCCTCCCAGAGCGCAAGGCCCTCGTTGCCCGCAGATGAGGTGTCGACCGTGTGGCCGTCTTGGCGCAACCCCTTGCTGACAAACGCTTGAATTTTGTTGTCGTCTTCGATCACGAGTATGCGCATAGAGCAACCTCCGCAAAGGGGTTCGCCGCTCCCGCTACAGATGCTTGCAGCAGGCCGGCGAGATGCTGTCCGACAGATCAGAAAACAGGTGACCTCACCCTTTGATTTCAAAATTAGAATACCGAAACCAGCGAGGTGAGGCAAGCCCGACGCAAAGAGGTTACTGGGCAGAAAGGTGCGTCGTGGTTCCGCCGTCGGATATCTGTCATGCGCTTGCTGCGCCTTTGGCCGGAACAAACGGCGATGCGCGAGCCAGAACAGATTCGGAAGCGTCTTCCCAAAACAGTCTGGGATCGCAGGCGGTCGGTGTGGTAAGTTACTATCAATAAATAGCGCATGAACGCCTGATGTGTTCGAGACAGTTGAACGTTCAACGGCGAATGGTGCTAAAAGTTATGGATTGAATCGCACACGGGGGAACGATGAAGAAAATCGGTTGTCTGGTGATTCTTGCTGCGGCTGCGGTTTCTGCTGAAATGAGACCGTTGCCGACGGAGACGAGCGGCTGGTACGGCGATCCGATGACATGGAAGTTCAGGCCGGACGGTGTGCATTGTACGCTGTCGAACGGCAACGCTTTCGCCGTTTACGAAGCCGCTCCGCTCGCGTCGAACGTGACGGTCGAAGCGCTGTTCACGCCTCGCCAGGCCGAACGCCGGGGCTGGGAAATAGCCTCTGTCGCCATTGTGGACGACGAGCGTAACTTCTGGCATGTGGCGCTGGTGCAGACGCCGCCTGAACAGGGCTGCAAGCCGATGGTCGAGCTGACCGAGATGCGCGAAGGCGAGTGGCTGGCTCAAAGCAACCTGAAGGTCGAGGCCGACGAGGCGTCCGGCATCAAGTGGGCGTTCGGCTCGCCATGCCGGCTGAAACTCAGTTTGGACAAAGGCGGCATCACGGGGACGATCACCGCTTCCGACGGCAAGCTGATCCTGCGCAAACGGTATGCTTTCACGGCTGCGGCGGTCATGCGCGGACGTCCGGCGTTGCGCACCAGCGGCATGGCGGGTTCGTTCGCGGAGATTCGCGCCGAGTGGGGCGGCGCAGTGACCGAGATCCGGTCGGTGCAAGCGTCCCCCCCTTATGCGATGGAGAATGTGGTGCCAGAGATCAAGGACGTGGCCACCGGCTTTTTCCGCGTGGTGCAGAAGCCGGACGGGCGCTGGTGGACCATCGACCCGCTCGGGCGCGGCGTCGTTCTGATGGGTGTGGATCACGTGACTTTCCAAGGGCACTGGTGTGAGAAACTCGGATATCATCCGCATGGCAAAAAGAATGAAAAGAAATACACCGACCATGCGGAATGGGAAAGCGAGACGCTGGGCCGTCTGAAGGCGTGGGGCTTCACGATGCTCGGAGCGGGATGCGATTCGAAATTGAGGCACCGGGGCTTGGTTCACACCGAGTTTCTCAACATCGGCTCGCATCTGGCGACGCTGGGCGACGAATACGACATCACGCCGAATGAGGGTCGGCCCTGCTCGGCCTTTCCCAACGTGTTCCATCCCGACTTCGAGTCGTTCTGCCGGTATCGCGCCCGGCAACTGTGCGCGCCGAGCCGCGGCGATCCGTGGCTGTTCGGCTACTTCATCGACAACGAGCTGGCATGGTGGGGGCGCGGCGCGTCCGGAACAGGCTTGTTCGATGCAGTGATGAAAAAAGGGGCAGCCCACACGGCCAAGATCGCGCTGCGCGGTTTCCTTGCAGGGCAGGCGAAGAACGACCTCGCAACGTTCAACGGGCTGTGGGCGACGCAGCTCAAGAGCTTTGACGAGGTGCTGACACTGAGCGCGCTGCCGTCGGCGAATGAGGCCCAACGTGCGGCGAAAAAGGACTTTCTCCGCTTTGTCGCGGACCGCTACTTCTCGGTCACGTCGAGAGCAATCCGCGAGGCTGACCCGAACCATCTGGTGCTGGGCGCGCGCTTCGCGGGCACGGGAGGCGCTGATCCGGTGGTGTGGGAGGTGTCTGGGAAAACCTGCGACGTGGTGACCTTCAACTGCTACCCCATGGCCGACATGGATGAGGGGCGCGTCTACACGCAGTTCGGCTTGACGGGCGAGCTGGTGACTGCGCATTTCGCGAAATATTACGACTATGTGAAGCGCCCGATGCTGATTACCGAGTGGTCCTTCCCAGCGCTGGACGCGGGGCTGCCGAGCGTGCACGGAGCGGGTCAGCGCTTCCGCACGCAGACCGAGCGCACGGCGGCGACAAGCCTGTTCGCGCGCACCATGCTGAGCCTGCCGTTCCTGCTGGGCTACGACTATTTCATGTGGGTGGACGAGCCCGCGCTGGGCATCAGCACGCCGTTTCCTGAGGATTCAAACTACGGCCTCATCAACGAGGACGGCGTGCCTTATCCTCAGTTGACCGAGATGTTCGCTTCGCTTCAGCGCGAGGCCGGCGCGTGGCGCTCCAAACCCGCGCCGCAGGCTCTGGCGCAGCCGAAGACGGGGCCGAGGCCGGATGCGATGACGACCGCGCGCAAAGCCGGCGTGGCAGCGGGCGAAGCGAAGGCCTACTTCGTGCGCGAGGGCGACACCTTCCGCGCAGGCAACGGACGGCTTGAACTGTCGGGGATATTGGGCGTCGGAAACTTGGTGCGGCGCGTGACGCTTGATGGCGCTGAGAAATCATTCGGCCAGTACAACGCGTTGCTCCAGACACTGACCGCAGGCGGGCAGAACCGCTGGACCGACGCGGCGGCGGTGAAAGCGGTCGACGGTCGCGTGACCGGCGGCGTCGCGGTCGTCGATGTGACCGGCGCGACCGTTGTCGGACAAGAGGGTTTTGAAATCACGCACCGGCTGATCCTGCCCCCGGGCACACCATGGTTCGTCAGTGAGGTGGTGAGCGTCAAGAATGTGGGGACCGTCCCGTTGCGGCTGAAGGGTCTGTTTTTCCGTTTGTACAGCGATTTCAAAGACCTGCCGCAAGCGCTGCCGCCTAACCTGTGGGGCATGCCGGTGGCGGATTGCTGGCTGGACGAGTCGGACGGGCGGTTCTTCGGCGCGGTGGCGTCCAAGGCGTCGGACATCCGGATCGATTTCCTGTCTCTTATACACATCTGACGCTGCCGACGAATAGAGAGGTGT
>CAYSXF010000350.1:0-5334 GCA_964434815.1 uncultured Lentisphaeraceae bacterium | reverse complement strand
GTCTCGTGGGCTCGGAGATGTGTATAAGAGACAGCGGGCCTGTCCGCTGTTGGCTTTCCCGCTCTGGGCGATGCGACCTACGTGCCGTTGCTCGGGGCCGAAGACCGCTATGGCCGGACACGCGGCTGGGCAGCCGGCATGTTGCTCCATCACGCAGGCCCGTTTGCGGGTTCACAATGGCTCCTGTTCGGCGTAAAGGAAGAGGCGTTCTACGCAGAGCCGTCTGTTATCGAAATGACGGCCCGTGTGCTGGAGGCATTCCGCGACGGAAAATGGCTCGCGCGGTCTCAATCCGAGAGCGATGCAGAGGCGCAAAAGACCATCGCAGCGATAGCACCCGCGCCGGTTCCCTTGCGAATCGAAGGCGCGCATTTTGTCGGGCCTGACGGTTCGCGCTTCTTCGCGCTCGGCGCGAACTTCTACAACTCGTTCCACACCTATTACGGCGGAGGCAAGCTGTGGAAAGTCGCCGAACTCGAACGCGACTTCCAGCGGATGCGGCGGGCGGGCATTAACGCGATCCGCCTGCACGACGCCCAGCGTTTTCTAGTCGAGGGGCGCACGGAGACCTTTCTCGGGCTCTGCCGGCAGTACGGTATTTACATCCTGCCCACCGCAGCCGCAGCGCACTCGGGCAAGTCGCTGGAGCAACTGGCGTCGGAGGCGCGTCGCAAAGCCGCGCTGCTCAAGGATGAGCCCATGATGCTCGGATATGATTTGGATAACGAGCCCTACTGGTGGGAACTGGCGCGTCTGACGCTGCAGGGGCAGAAGCTGAGCGAGCGCTACCCCGTGCCCAAGGACGCTTGGAAGGAGTACCAGCGCTCGCTCGCACTCGCGCCTGCGGACTGGACGACCACATTCCCGGGACTGGAGCGTCAACTGCCCGAACCGCAAAAAGAGACGTGGCGGCAGGCGTTCAAAAGTGTCAGCGGCATCTTCGGTGACTGGACGGATGCGCTCACCTGCGGCATCCGCGCAGAAGACAAGCAGCATCCGATCAGCGTCGGCTACAACACGGTCTACGGCTGTCTTCCCGTCAACCAGCGGCTGGACTTCATCGCGCATCACGTGTACGAACCGCCGACGGATCTCGAACATGTGAGGATCAATTTTACGACCATGGACCGCCTCCGCAAGATCTGGCCGGGCAAGCCAATTCTGCTCGGAGAATTCGGCTACTCCAACGGCGACCTCGTCAACGGCGCATGCCTCGACGGCTATGCGTCATCCGTCGGCGAGATGGCCCACTACCTCCACGCGCTGGCTGTCGGCTTCGACGGCGTGCTGAAGTGGGAACTGTGCGATCCCGACCCCGCCTACCAGTGGCGCAGCCTGACGTGGCAGCGGGACAAACCTAAGGCGGAGCAACTTCAGCAGCGGCGCTTTGGGATGTTCTATTTTGACGGCACACCCGAAGGCAAGGCCAAGCCCATCGCGCACGCAACGCGTTTTCTGCGGGACTACCTCGACAGCCATGCGCTGCAGGGCACGCTGACGCTGCGGCCCGCCGACTATCCGACTGGAACAGCCTACACGTTCGCCGCCGATCACGCGCTGTTCATTGGAGGCCGCTGTTACGCGTCGGAGGGGCTGCGCTTCGAGTCGGCCGACCCTGCGAACGTGATGCTGAGGTGGGACGCTCACGCCCTTCATGTGATGTCCACCGCCGACGCTCGAATCACGCTTCGGCCCTCTTTCTTTGTGACCTCGCTGACCACTGACGCGCAGGTGTCGGGCCTACACGGAGAAACCGTCAAGTCTCAAGAAGAGGGGTGGATGACCGTGACAGCGCTCGAAGGCGAGGCGCTCACGTTCAGTGTCAGTTATTGAATTCAGGGATCGATCATTAGTGGAGGAACCCGATGAATAAGAGCATGGCGTTCATTTTTTTTGTAGGACTCGGATGGAGCTTGGCGGCGCAGGCCGGACAAACGTTGACCTATGTGAACTTCGTCAATCGGCTGACCGATCTGGAGTACCTGTCCACGCTGCCAGAGCCGGGCGAGACCTGCGCGCTGTGGTCGAGCTACGACAGGGCCAGCCAATATGATGCGACGACAGGCAAATATGTGAAGTGGGACGCCAACGGCGATGGGTCCGGCATCATGCGCAAAGAGGGCGACGTGTCCGTGCTTGCCGAAATGCAAGGCCCCGGCTGCATCCGGCGCATCTGGTCCGCCACGGCCGGCAAGGGCCACGTGAAGATCTACCTCGATGGTGCGGCCGAACCCGCCGTCGATCTGGCCTTCGACGATTATTTCAGCCGCACAAACGCGCCGTTCACCTATCCCGCACTGGTGTATAAGACCGCGGCGAACGGCTTCGACAACTTCGTCCCGATTCCGTATCAGAAGTCCTGCCGGATCACGGCCGAGAACGCGTGGGGCAACTACTACCAGTTCACGTACACCACCTTTCCGAAAGACACGGCGCTGCCCACGTTCAACCGTGCGCTGACAACTGAGTGCTTGGCAGCGCTGAAAACTGCCGACGAAAAGCTAAGCCAAGGCCTGAGCGCCAATCCGTCCGGTGCGCGGAAGAGCGAGGAAACGCTGCGGGTCCCCATGACCGTGGCAGCCGGAAAAACAGCGAAGGCCGCGCGGCTCAAAGGCGCGGGCGCCATTACGGCGCTGCGCGTGAACGTGGACGCGGCAAATACGAATGATCTGGCGAATGCCCTGCGCGCGATCACGCTGAACATCCGATGGGATGGTGAGTCCGAGCCGAGCGTGTGGGTTCCGCTGGGTGATTTCTTCGGCACAGCCCCCGGGGTGAATCTCTACCGGTCGTTGCCGATCGGCATGGGCGAATCGGGCTTTTACTCCTACTGGTACATGCCGTTCTCATCGGACGCTCGGATCGAACTGCGGAATGAAGGCACGGCTCCGTTGAAGTTGGAAATGGAAATCGTGCATGCGCCGCTCACGCGTCCGGTGAACACGCTGGGCCGCTTTCACGCCAAATGGCATCGCGATGCGTTTCTCCCTGCGGAACCGGAGCGGGCGATCGACTGGACGATGCTCAAGACGGCAGGCCGCGGACGTTTCTGCGGCGTGATGCTGAACGTATGGAACCCGTGCGGCGGCTGGTGGGGCGAAGGCGACGAAAAGTTTTTTGTCGACGGCGAGAAGTTCCCTTCAACCATCGGCACGGGATCAGAGGACTATTTCGGCTACGCGTGGAGCAGCGGAAAACTCTTTTCACAAGCGCTTCACAATCAGACCCGCAACAATGGCCAGAATGTGGGCCATCTCTCGGTCAACCGCTGGCACATCGCGGACAACGTGCCCTTCCAGACCGGCTTCGAAGGGGCGATCGAGAAGTACTACTCCAACAAGCGGCCGACGCAGTACGCCTGCGTCGCCTACTGGTATCAGGCCCCCGGGGGCAATGATCCGTACCGGCCGCAGCCGCTCGCGGAGCGCATCGGATACGAAATCAAACCTCACTGCGTCGAAGGCGCGTTGGAGGGAGAGTCGCTGAAGGTGCTTCAGAAACCTGCCGGGAATCGGGTCGGGGGGCAAGAAATGGGCGGCTACACAGGCGAATGGAGCTTTGCGCGTCAGCTTTTCTGGCAAGACGGGAAAGACGGAGACCAGCTTGTCTTGGAGGTGCCCGTCAAGCAGACCGGGCGCTATGACGTGTTCGCCCAATTCACCAAAGCTTCGGATTATGCCAAGGTCCAACTGCACTGGAACGGAAAGGCGCTCGGCGATGTTTTCGACGCTTACGCCGCGGCCGTCGAGCCTTCGGGCGAAATCAAATTGGGCTCGCTGGATTTGACGGCTGGCGGGAACAAGCTCGAAATCGAAATCGTCGGCGCCAACGAGCAATCGAAGGGGCGCTTCGTCGGTTTCGACTACGTGAGACTCGCATCCGTGGCAGGCACGAGGTAGAGCGTTACCGTCCGGTAAGCTGCCACTTCTTTTGCCCGAACGCGACGTTGTATTCCAGATCCAGGATCAGGCGATCTTCCTTGAAATGAAGCGAAATCGCGAGGCGGAACGGCGTTTCGTAGAAGTAAACGTCGGCCACATATAGGCCGGGTGCCGTCCACGCGCCGCTGGCGGCAATCACCTGACGTCCGTTCGTCGTTCCGACTGGCAAGGTGAGCGCTTTTTCAAAGGTCACTTCGCCCTTTGCCCAGCGCCCGAAGCCGCAGTCGATGCGCTGTTCCCCGTGGGCGTTGCGCAGCTTCAGGTACACGCCTTTGCCGTCCTGATTCAGCGAAAGGGACTGAAGTCCTTTTTCGTTGTCTTCGAATACGTATGTCTTTCCGAGCACACCGGCGGCGGACGGCGAGCTGCGTTCGCCTTGAACCGTGCGGAGCGTGAGGGAAGCGAGTTTGTCCGCAAGGCGGGACCGCGTCGCGGGGTCGGCCGCCTGCGGTTCAGGCCGCATCGCCGGCAGCAGGTGCGTCCAAACCAAGGTCAGCACCTGCTGCATGTCGCCCAAGCCGCTGTTGATCGCGAGCACAGCATCTTGGTCGGGCATCACAATGCAGTACTGGCCGAACGCGCCGTCGCCGCGGAATGCGTTGTGCTGGCAGCGCCAGAACTGGAAACCGTACCCCTGGCTCCAATCGCTGTCCGGCTTGTCGCCGTTGCTGATCTGCTTGGACGTGGCCAACCCGACCCATTTCTCCGACAGCAGGCGCTTGCCGTTCCATGTCCCCTTCTGAAGATAGAGCTGCCCCAGAGCGGCGATGTCGCTGGTTTTGACTTTAAGACCATAGCCGCCCGTCTGAATTCCCTGCGGACTGGTCTCCCACGTCGCGTTCTGAATGCCGAGCGGCTCGAACAGCCGAGGCGTCAGGTAGTCCATCACTTTCTGGCCTGTCGTCTTTTGCACGATGGCGGACAGCATGTAGGTGGCGCCGGTGTTGTAGCAGAAATGGGTGCCGGGCTCATGCTCCACGGGCTGCGCAAAGAACACCTTGACCCAATCCGTTTCGGAGCCCTCTTTCATGGGCGTCAACGTGTCGTTGTGGTTGCCGCTTCCCATGCACAGCAGATCGCGCACCCGCATGCGCGCCAGATTTTCGCTGGGCAGGGCGGGAACCTTGTCCGGGAAGAACGAGACCACCTTGTCGTCCAGGCTCAGCTTGCCCTCGTCCACGGCCATGCCGATGGCTGTGGAGGTGAAGCTCTTGCTGAGTGAATACAGCATGTGGGGGCGATCCTTCTCGTAAGGGGACCACCAGCCCTCGGCGATGATTTTACCGTGGCGCATCAGCACGAAGCCGTGGAGGGCGTCGACGTTGTGCTCCACAGCGTCAACCCAGTCGAGAACCGCGCGGGACGGGACGCCCTCCGCCTCCGGCTTGCTCGA
>CAYSXF010000349.1:0-5335 GCA_964434815.1 uncultured Lentisphaeraceae bacterium | reverse complement strand
GGGTGGACGCGCGTTTCGAAGGGGACGGCGGGACGGTTTATGTTTCCGACTTGCCGTTGGAGTTTGCGTGGACATTTGGTGGAGACCAGTGGCGCTGCCCCGATTTCCAGCGCACGCGGGTGCGCAAGAACCGTTCGGTGCTGGATACGCCGCTGTCCTGTGGCGGCAAGGTTTTCGCTAAGGGCATCGGCGTGAATGCGCCGTCGCTGATTGTGGTGAAGGTTCCACGGGGCGCGAAGCGGCTGGTTGCGCGCGGGATGATGGACGATGTGACGGCGGCGAACCCGCAAGGCGCGAAGGCCTCGGCGCAGTTTGTTGTTCTCGCGGGGCTTCCGGGCAAAGGCGTCGCTGCGCTGATGGATCTGCCGCAGGTGCTGCCGACGGAGACGCGGGCGCTGATCGCGTCGCTGAGCGGACGCTGCGATGCAGCGCTGATCCGCGACTACGAGGGGATGTGGAAGAGTCTGACGTTCGAGATTCGCGTGCAGAAAGGATGCGTCTCTAGCGAGGAGCGCGCCAAGCAGGCCTATCAGGAGAGCGCGCTGATCCTGGCTTCGGATCGCGACCCAGCCGATATTGTGGCGCGTCGCACGAGGGCGCTTTTGAATGACTTGTCGGCGTCTGTCGATCTGAAGAGAGAGGGCAAGGTCCTTTCCGAGCTGGAACAGGCGGTCCGGGCGACGCCAGTGGCGGACGGTGCGGCGCGAGCGGCGCTGTACGTGAAGCTGTGCGTGGTGCGCCGCGCGATCGCGTTCTCGAACCCGCTGCTCAAGAAGATCGACCGGCTGACCTTTGTCACGCGCGAGGCGCTGCCGCCCGAAGAGCTGAACTTCGGCACCCACATGGTTGACCAGTTCTTCGGGTTCCATGCCACGGTCAAAGGAACGACCAAGGGGAACGGGCTGTATGTGTTAGAAAAACCGTTTTCGGAAAAACCGCTTGTGCGCAATCTGCTGGAGAATACGGTGGTGGAGTCGGGGCTCAAGAGCGGCCAGAAGCTGGGCAACGGCGGTTATCTCGGCCCGGACGTGTCATACGACGGCAAGCAGATCTTGTTCTCCTACACCGACGGGGCGTGGGGTGGTCGCGAGTGGACCGAGCAGAGCGTGTTCCATATTTTCCGCTGTAACGCGGACGGCAGCGGGCTGGTGCAGCTCACGGATGGGGCGCAGAACGACCTCGATCCCTGCTGGCTGCCGAACGGCCGAGTCGCCTTTATGTCCGAGCGCCGCCGCGGGTTCGGGCGCTGCCACCCGCGTCCGTCGCCGAACTACACGCTGCACTCGATGTTCGAGGACGGCACGGATATCGTGAGGCTGAGTTCGCACGAGACCAACGAGTGGCAGCCGAGCGTGGACAACAACGGCATGATCCTATATGCGCGCTGGGACTACGTGGACCGCGGGTTCAGCCAGGCGCACCATCTGTGGACCACCACGCCCGACGGGCGCGACGCGCGCGAGGTGAACGGCAACGAGCATCTGTCGCTGCGCACCGCGCCGATGTTCATCAGCGACGGGCATGCGATTCCGGGTTCTGGCAAGTACATGGCTGTGGCAGGCGGGCATCATACCGAGGTGCGCGGCTCGCTGATCGTGATCGACCCGTCTGTGCCTGATGACAACGCGATGTCGCAGATCAAGCGCTTCACGCCGGACCAGGTGCTGCCTGAGGCGGAGTCTCCGCTCAAGTACGACAAGGCGTCCGGCGCGTATGCCTCGCCGTGGCCGCTGAGCGAGAAGTATGTGCTCTGCGTATATGACCCGCTGGCCACCGCGCAGTACGGATATTTCGACTGGCGCGCGCGGCGGTACGCCATCACGCTGGTGGACGCGTTCGGCAACAAGGAAACGATTTACACGCATCCCGACATTTCGTGCCTCTCGCCCATGCCGCTTCAGGCGCGCGCGAAACCGCCGGTGCTGCAGCATCAGACGCTCGTGGGCCGTCCGCGTCTGGAGAACGGCGAGAAGCCGGAGAAGGTGCCTGCGGAGCGGTTGCCAAAGACGGCGCGCGTGGGCGTCGTCAACGTGTACAACAGCCGGTATCCCATGCCGGAGGGCGCGAAGATCAAGGCGCTGCGCATCTGGCAGGTGCTGCCCAAAGTGTCGCCGATCGTGAACAAACCGCGCATCGGCCTGGGCGATCAGAAGGGCGGGCGTCAGTGTCTGGGCACCGTGCCGGTCGAGGCGGACGGCAGCGCGTTCTTTGAGGTGCCCGTGAACGTACCGATCCTGTTCCATGCGATTGACGAGAAGGGGTTGGCGCTTCAGGGCATGCGCAGCGTGACATACACGGCGCCGGGCGAGACCCTGATGTGCAATGGCTGCCACGAACAACGGGTGGGCGTGGTGCAGCAGCGCTCGTCTGCGGCACCGCAGGCGATGCGGCGGGCGCCGTCGGTGATCGTGCCCGAGGTGGCGGGGTCGAATCCCTTCAGCTACCCGCGCCTGGTGCAGCCGGTGCTGGACGCCAAATGCATTGGCTGCCACGGCGGGAAGCGAGACGCCAAGGCTCCCGATTTGCGCAAGGGCGATTATCTGGCGGACAAGGATCTCTTTTTCACCTCGATCCGCAGTCTGGCAAAATATGTGCACCACTATGGCGCGTTCATCGAATGGGACGAGTTTCAGCCGCCATACACGGAGCCAGGCAAGTTCGGCGCGTATGCGTCGCCGCTCTATGCGATGCTGTCCAAAGGGCATCACGACGTCAGGCTGACGGAAGAGGAGATGCGCCGGCTCGTGCTTTTCATGGAGTCTAACGCCTCTTTCCTTGGACACGACCACGATGCCCGTGCGCAAGCGGACGGGTGGGTGATCTATCCGGTCTTGCAGTGAGGTCTTGTTAATCTAAGTAATTGCTCATCAATAAATTACGATTATTATTAAAAGTGTGCCTGCGGCGTTGGCTTGTCAGGCGCGGTCAAATATGCTATTTACCGCACTTCATTCAGAGGTATGCAGTCTAAGGAAGTTTCGGAGGTAAGGGAGCCGTGACAGACCGGGAAGCGTTGATAGCGATGAACCGGATCCAAGGTCTGGGAGCGATTACGGTCAAGCGGATGGCCGAACGGTTCGGCTCGCTCACGGCGGTTTTCGAGGCACCGGAGAGCGACTTGCTGAGCGTGCAGGGCATCGGTATCGAGAAGGCACGTCTGTTCTGCGAGGAGCTAAAGCGGGCGCGGGCCGATGAAGAACTGGAGCGCGCGTCCCGGAGCCGCGTGAAGCTGGTGACGTGGGCGGACGACGGTTACCCCGCGCTGTTGAAGCAGATCGCCGATCCTCCGCTGGTGCTGTATGTGGCCGGTTCGGTTGAGGCGTTGGATAAACCTGCGGTGGCGATTATCGGCACGCGGCATCCCACGGTCTATGGACGAGAGGTGGCCCGGAGGTTCGGGTTCCAATTGGCGGCCGCAGGCTACGTGGTGGTCAGCGGACTTGCGCTGGGCATCGACACGGAGGCCCACACGGGTGCGCTACAGGCCACGGGACAAACAGTGGCGGTGCTGGGCGGAGCGATGGACCGCCTTTTCCCCAGAGAGAACACGGGGTTGGCGCGCGAGATGGTATTGAAAGAGGGCGCGGTGGTCACCGAGTATCCGTTCGGGCGGCAGCCGGACCGGCAGACGTTCCCGATGCGCAACCGCATCGTGAGCGGATTGTGCAAAGGCGTGCTGGTGGTTGAGGCTCCGCTGAACAGCGGCACGATGATTACGGTGGGGCAGGCGCTGGATCAGAACCGGACGGTGATGGCGGTACCGGGGCGGATCGACTCGCCCGCGTCGCAGGGCTGCCACAAGCTGTTGCGCGAGGGCGCACGTCTGGTGACGACGGCGGACGAGGTGATCGAGGAGATGCAGGATTTGCTGGCAGGCATGCGCGGGCAGGCTGCGGCCAAGGCGGCTGCGGGCGAGGGCAAACGGCCGGACGCGTCGCTTTCGCCAGAGGAACGGGCCGTGATGGCACAGATTGAGGCAGAGGGCTCGCACGTAGACGCGCTGGTGCGCGGCAGCGGTTTGGACGCCGGCAAAGTGAATGCGCTGGTGGTGGGTTTGCAGCTCAAGAGGCTGATTCGCATGTTGCCGGGCGGCATCGTTGCGAGGAATTAACGGGACAGAGAATTTCGGAAGTCGGATGCGTCGTTCAGACGCAAGTAACGAAGCGGATTTTGAGGTTTTTTTGAAGGAAGGTAACATGGGTAAGAAACTGGTTGTTGTCGAGTCGCCTGCGAAAGCGAAGACCATTGGGAAGATTCTGGGGTCGGGCTATGTGGTGAAGTCCTCCGTCGGCCACATACGCGATCTGCCGGAGCGCACATTAGGGGTGGACATCGAGCACGATTTCGCACCGAAATATGTGTTTTCGAAGGGCAAGGCCAAGGTCGTCGCCGAGTTGAAAAAGGCTGCCAAAACGTGCGACGAAGTCTATCTCGCGCCCGATCCTGACCGCGAGGGGGAAGCGATCGCATGGCACCTGCAGGAGACGCTGGCGGATGCGGCGAAAGGCAAGCCCTTCCACCGCGTGCAGTACAACGAAATCACGCCGCGGGCTGTGAAAGCGGCGTTCGAAAATCCGGGCGTGATCGACATGCACCGCGTGGACGCGCAGCAGGCGCGCCGCGTGCTTGACCGCATCGTGGGCTACATGGTCAGCCCGATGCTGTGGCGGCGCATCAAGCGCGGCCTGAGCGCCGGGCGCGTGCAGTCGGTGGCGCTGCGGCTGGTGTCGGAGCGCGAGCGCCAGATCCAGGCGTTCAAGATCGAGGAGTATTGGGTGATGGGCGCGAACGTGCGTCGCGAGACGCAGCCGCTCGACCCGTTCGCCGTCAAGCTCGTGCGGGTGGACGGCGAGAAGCCGTCCGTCGGTTCGGAGCAGGCGGCCAAGGCGCTGCTGTCCGACCTCGACGGGTGCTCGCTGAGGGTGAAGGACGTGCGGGTCCGCGAGACCACGCGCCGGCCGCTGCCGCCTTTCATCACCTCGACGCTGCAGCAGTCTGCGTCGAGCGTCTACAGCTTCTCTCCGAACCGCACGATGGGGTTGGCGCAGAAACTCTATGAAGGCGTGGATTTGGGCTCAGGCGGCCCGGTCGGCCTGATCACCTATATGCGTACCGACTCGGTCAACGTGTCGCGCGACGCGCAGGCCTCGGCCCGGGCGTTCATCGGGGAAGCGTACGGGAGCGCGTATTATCCGGAGACGCCTAACTTTTACAAGAGCCGCGCGAGCGCCCAAGAGGCGCATGAGGCAATCCGTCCGACGGAAGTGGCCCGCACGCCGGAGAGCCTGCTGTCTCTTATACACATCTCCGAGCCCACGAGACAGGCAGAAATCTC
>CAYSXF010000348.1:0-5350 GCA_964434815.1 uncultured Lentisphaeraceae bacterium | reverse complement strand
GGCTACCCCTCCGTCGATCTGATTGGTTTCGATGACGGCAGCCGCCCCGGCGAGGACGACTACTGGCATACACCGAAAGACACGCTCGACAAACTCTCAGCCGACAGCCTTCTCTCCACCGGCCGCATTGTGCTGGAGATGCTCAACCGTCTCTGAATATGGAAACGGCCTAGCTACGGCTTGATGGCGGGGGCGTTTGCCGCACGCGAACGCGGGTTTCGCAGATAATAGAAATGCCCGTCCTCTGCGCCGCCGATGAAGTCGGGTATGCCATCGTTATCGAAGTCCACCACGGTCGGACTCACATCGTGACCTTCGATATTTTTAGGATGCAGGCACCCCATGTTCTTGAAAAGGAACCGTCCTTCTTTCTCGCCCACCTGCCGCCAGAACTCCGCGTTCTTGGAGTTGATAAGAATGTCGAGTCGCCCGTCTCCGTCCCAGTCCGCCACGCAGAGCTTGCGGCGCCCGCTGCGGCCCGCGCCCTTTGTGCTGAATTGCAGCGGCTCCCCCTCCTCGTTGCAGAAGATGCGTTTCGGAGACAGCAGCACGCGCGTGCCGTCGCGCAATGCCCGTTCGAAGAAGGCGAGGTAGCCCTCCTGATCGAGCATCACCAGATCGACCAGTCCGTCCTTGTTCCAGTCGACCGTCACAGGCGTCGTGCGCCACTGCGTCAGGAGCGCCTTGCCCTCAGGCCGCTGCCATCCCCATGCGAGACGCGGCTGCGCGCCAGTCCACTCGACTTCGACCGGCTGCGCTGCCGCCAATTTAGGTGACGTGCGCGTACCGATGTTCCGATACCAGACGACTCTGCCTAGAATCGAATTCGCGATGACGTCCGGCAGTCCGTCGCCGTCCCAGTCCGCCACGCTCAATGTGGTATAGCCCCATTTCGCCTCGGCTGGGCCCTGGATGCTGCCGTTCGGCCCCGCCATGATCCGGATCGGCTTGCCGTCTGCCTCCAGCCGGCGCGGTTCGGCCCATTTCGGCTGAGCCACGCCCGGCCCGCTCAGGTTCTCGATGAAGGCGATGTAGCCCGCCGAGTCGCCGCAGATCAGGTCCCAGTCGCCGTCGCCGTCCCAGTCGCAACCGAAGGGTGTGACGAGCGCGCCGAATTTCAGATCGTCCTCCTCTTGCCGAAAATAGCGCGGCGCAAGAAAAATCGGCACGCGGCGCGCGTCAAGTTTACCGGTGTTTTCGATGAAGGCCACGCGTCCGTCCTCGTCGCCGCAGATCAAATCGAGGTCGCCGTCTTTATCCCAGTCGATCGCCACGGGAGTGATCATCTCGAGATCCATCGCCAGCGGCGTGCCGTCGGAGCATTTGACGCGCCGCCCCTCCGCATACACAGGCCGCGTTCGCGTGCCGATGTTCTCGAAGTAAGTGAACCCGTCCAGAAACTCGCCGCACAGCAGGTCGAGGTCGCCATCGCCGTCCCAGTCCGCGAAGTTGGGCGAGGGCCAGCCGAACACATCCACCGGCTTGCCGCCGGCCAGCACCTTGACCGGCTCTGCATAGTCCGGTTTGTCTGTTGTGCCGCGATTGATTGCCACATACACATAGCCGTGCAACGGCCCGTTCGTCCATACGCCGTTCGCGTCGTAGGCATTGTCCCATCCGTACGTCTTCCAATCGTCCACGCCGATCACCAAGTCCGGCACGCCGTCCCCGTCGTAGTCCACATAGCGCCACATGTTGGCGCGCACCGCGTTGGCATGAACGTTCGGTTTAATGCCCTCGATCTTCTCCCCTTTCGCGAAACCCGTCGCCCTGAAATCCGGATATGTGAGTCCCGGCGATAGAACCTTCGGAACGCCATCCACATAGCTGACCTGCACGTTGGAGGGCGCCTTGCTGATCCAGCGGCCTTTCCTGAAGACCGGCATCTTGTTCGTTTCGCCTCGCGCCGACGGATTCTCGAAGAAATAGACGCCGTTGTAGGGCTTGTCAGGACAAGCCACCACCAGGTCGAGATCGCCGTCGCCATCGAAGTCCATGGGCAGAGGCCACGCCCAGAGCCCTACGCTGAGATCCACGGTCAGCCCGTGATGATTGAACGGAATCCGCTCGAAATCCGCGATCTCGCCGGCACCCAGCACCAGCAGACCGCCCGACCAGTTCCCCTGCGGCAGCGCCAGTTTTTCACCCGACTTTAGCGCATGCGTGAACATCTGCAGCGCGGTGCGTCCGCCGTCGGTGTAGCGAAACGTGATGCCCGACGGTTTCCAGCCATTCAGATCGAGTCCCTGCTGCGAGGCCGCCGCCAAGTGCGCGGTCATGTCCTTGCGGGCTTCGACCACAATCTCCGCACGCATACCGCCCGCTGTCTGCGTGTAGGTCCAGTCCTTGGCCTCAGCCGGCAGATCGGCCCACACATACTTGCGGTTGGAAAAAGCCGGCTTGCCGTTGGCCAGCGGAGCGAGTGTCCACCCGCTGCCAGAAATGATCGCCTCATCGGTCTCAACGCGCGGCGTCGGCTGAACGCCGTCCGCCGCACACGAAAATCCCAGACACATGACCAACCCGGCGACCCCGCACAGACTTTTCGACCTATTCATTTAATCTCCCACCGCATTCATTCCAAATACCTTCCCGCGCAACCGTCACTTCCCCAATTTCGCGGGATCCAAAACCACATGCCGCGCCTTGAGCCGCTTCCACGTGTAGGTGATATGAACTTGGCCGTCGGAAGTCTGGATCACGGCAGGGTACGAGAACTCCGCTTTCGGCTCGTTTTCCAGCACCTGCGCCTCTTTCCAGGCCTTCCCGTCTTGCGACAAAGCCACCACCAGCGGCGAACGCCCCTTCTCCACCGGATTACAAACCATCAACTGCCTCCCGTCCTTGAGCGTAACGGCGTCGATCCCCGAATTGGGGTTGGGCAGATCCAACAGCGTCATCCCGCCCCACGTCTTGCCCTGATCGGCGGACGTCATCGAGAACACTTTTTTTTGCCGCGTGCGTCCGACCGCCTGGATGCTGCCGTCCGCATGCAGCAGCAGGCTGGGCTGAATCGCCCCGATGGTCTTCACGTCATTCAGCGGCGGCGTGCGCGTCCACGTGGACCCGTTGTCCGGCGTCCATTCCATGTGGGCAGTCCATCCGCCCAACTCGTCGCTTGAGCCGCACAGCAGGCGCCCGTCCGCGAGTTCCACGGGCTTGTTTTTCACTGGCCCGATGCATCCGTTTGGCAACCGCTTCGGAGCGGACCACGTCGCACCGCTATCCGTCGAGGTCATCAGCATCCCCCACCAACTGTCGCATTTCGGCCCGACCTTGTAGAAAAGCAGCAGAGGCCCTCGCGTCGGCTGGAACAGCACGGGGTTCCAGCAGGGATGCCGCGACCCGTTCGTTTGTAAGCCCGTGGCGACCTCGACTGCGGGCAGCCATTTGCCAGCCTCTTGGCGCGACAGCCAGATGCCCACATCTTTGTCGCCCTCGCGCGTGCCTCCGAACCATGCAGCCACCAGTCCTTTGCCGCTCTCAGCAATCGTCGTCGCATGACAGGACGGCGTCGGCATGGGGTCGTTAATAAATTCCGACGCAATCACAGCACCTCCGGGCTCTGCGGCAGCGGCACTCAACAGAAATGAGCAGCATATCAGGCTCATCGCAATAGAAAGACCATGCATTTCGTTGACCATTGAACACTCCTTGTTGGCTATTGGATAATCGATCCCCGTTTCGCTAACCCTTCACCACCTTCACGCCAAGGGCGATGAGCCGGCTGCGGATGATCGCCCGCTCCTCTTCGCGGAAGCGGCTGAACGGCTCGGCCATGAAATCGCTGCAAATGCCCATGATGTCGAGCGAACACTTCACGCCTTTGAGGAAGCTCGACCCGTGCCGCCCCACGCCGTAAAGCGATGCGCTGACGGTCAGGACCCGCTCCTGAAGCTGCAATACGGTCTCAACGTCCCGCGCCACCGCAGCGTTATAGACATCAACGAAGAGCTGCGGGAACAGATTCGCACCGCCACAGACCCCGCCATGCGCGCCCATCATCACCACTTCACCCAGCGCTTCCTCCGGCCCTATCAGCACAGAGAAACCCTCACGCTCGCGCAGGATGTGGCGCACAGCGTTGAAATAAACGATGTTCGCGGAACTGTCTTTGAGACCGATGATGTTGGGATTGTCCGCCAGCGAGCGCGCCGTGTAAGGGTCGATCATGACTTTCGTGTGCGACGGCATATTGTACAAAAAGAGCGGAAGCGGCAACCGGTTCGCCAGATGGTTGTAGTATTCCATCAGTTCGGGCTGACCGGGAGCAAAGTAATAAGGCGGCGCAGCGACGACCGCCTCCGCGCCTGCTTTCTCTGCAGTCTTCGCCAAACGCAGGCTCTCTGGAAAAACCGTATCCGTGATGCCCACCAGCACAGGCACGCGTCCTTTCACCAGCTTGCAGACTCGCTTGACCAGCTCATGCCGCAACTCGTAGCTCAGGTCCGGCGCCTCGCCCGTTGTCCCCAGCAGGAACAGCCCATGCACGTGGCCCGCCAGAATATGTTCCACCAGGCGCTCCAGTCCTTCGACATCCAGCGTTTCATTGTCCAGCAACGGGGTGACCATCGGCGGCACCACCCCTCTCAACGGTTTCGGTAACATGAGATTATTCCTAATTGACACGTTTCATTCTTTATCTGGCGCGGACGGCAGAGCCTTGAGCCACGCCAAGTTGAAGACGTAATGGTTCTTGCTTGTGATGAGTTGCACATTCCCATCGCGCGTCTGCGTGGCAGCGAGGTAACCGCACGGTTCGGCCATCGTGTCGCTGAGGGTGAACTCCACGCGGTCGATTCCGCCCACTTCGCGCGGCTTGCCGCCAGGCGTGACGAGCCGGCGCACCGGCCACGTCTTTCCGTCGTCGAACGATAGCGCGGCAAACAGGCCGTAGCCGGTAAAACCCTTGCCGTCCGCCGCTTTGAAGGAAAGCCCCTTGCGGTTTTTCCAGTCTCGCCATTGGTCGGTGAACGAGCAGAACAGGATCGGACCCTCGCTCAACCGGATCATCGCCGCGCGCTGCACGCTGCTGATCGCAGGAAATTCACTCGCTTCGTACGTCCACGTCTTTCCGAGGTCGCTGGAGAAGCTCACCGGCGTCTTGAAGCCGAACTTTTCCTGATCCTCCGGCTTGTCATTGCGGCTCATGGCCATGATCCGCCCGTCCGCGAGTTGGATCATCGGCGCGTGAATGCCGGGATAGCGGAGACCTTTGCCGCCGGGGCGGAAGTCGCTCTCGCGTTTCTGCACGTCGTTGAACGCCCACGTCTGGCCGCCGTCGCGGCTGAAGACCAGGCTGACCTGCCGCGAGTCATTGCCGAGCACCAGCGTGCCGTCGCTCAGGCGC
>CAYSXF010000347.1:0-5360 GCA_964434815.1 uncultured Lentisphaeraceae bacterium | reverse complement strand
CTCTCCGCGCACCTCAAGCTCAGCGCCGGACGGCTGCCAAGCCACCGCCTCACGGACCACATTGGTTGATGCGAAGACGGCCACCCGGCCTTCAATCGCCCGCACGCGGCATGCAGGGCCCTCGGACGCTGCCGCGTGAAAAAGAACCGCAGCAGCAGTAACCGACAATTTATGAACGCGCAAACGCATCGGATACACCGCGCACTCCGCACGCCCAAGAAAGGGCGCGCCACAGCCGAAGCAGAACCGCAGGGGGGCCTGCGCATGGCCTCGGCAAACTCTTCAAAACAGAAAAGCCGCATGCGTACATCCCCGTCTGGGCGAGATACGCATGCGGCAAAAGGATCAACCAGGCAACGCCTGACGCGGATTCTACACGTCCGGCTTGGTCTTACGCAGACCTAAACCGCGGTCACCGTCTTTCCACTGGCCGCGCTTTTTCAGCACGTTGACGCGCTCGAAACGCTTCAACACGTTGCGCTTTGCAGTAATCTTTCCCGAACCCTTCAAGCTGGTATGCTGACTCATTTACGCTTCTTCTCCTCTTCACGCCCGCCTTGGTCGTCAGACGTAAGGTCAATGAGAATATCAAAACCGGGGCGCTTTTCAACCGCAAAAATGCCGCCGGCCGTTTTTTGCTAATTCTTCAGTTGCGCAAAGCGCGCGCAAGGCGGCAGCTCGCCGACCAGCGGACGCGCATAATCGATGAACGCCTGCGTCACGTTGTTGCCCGCTTTGTTGATGAAAGCGTCGGGCATGTGGCGCGTCTCCTTGGCCACGCTGCGCAGCGGCACGACCTCGAAATCGACGCCGTATTTCTTAGTCGCTTTACGCCGGATCGCGATCGAGCCGCTCGACACCTCGTCGCAGACAGCCGCCTGCACCGCCGCCACGCCCACCAGCCGCGCTTCCATCGCGTCGCTCGCTGAGGCGATGCCGGGGAACGAGCGCTGCAGGTAGCCGAAGGTGTCCGCACGCACGCGCTTGATCCCAGCCTGCTCCTTGACCACCTTGGCCAGCAGGTCGCCCAGAGCGCCGGTGCCGCTCAACTGCACGTTGCCGTGCGAATCGGTCTCCTGCGTGAACTTCGCGATGATCGGCGTGCCGTCCTGATCCATGATCCCCTCCGACACCGCCACCACGCAGCGGCCATACTTCCGAATCGCCGCCTTCACATCCTTCACGAAGCCCTCGATGCTAAACGGCCGTTCCGGCAGATAGACCAGGTGCGGGCCGTCGTCTTCGTCCTGACGCGCAAGCGCCGCGGCCGCCGTGAGGAAGCCTGCGTTGCGCCCCATGATCACGTCGATCTTGACGCCGCCCAGCGCGCGGTTGTCGAGGTCGTCGCCCCTGATCGCGCACGCCACGAACCGCGCCGCGCTGCCGTAGCCCGGCGTATGGTCGTTCTCGCGCAGGTCGTTGTCGATGGTTTTGGGAATGTGGAAACAGCCGATGCCGTAGTCCTCCTTCAACGCTTCTTCGTTGATGATGTGCACTGTCTCCGCCGAATCGTTGCCACCGATGTAGAAAAAGTAGCGGATCTCCAACTTACGCAGCACGCGGAAGATCGCCTGGCAATCCGCCGGCGTGGGCTTGCGGCGCACCGAGCCCAGCGCAGACGAAGGCGTGTTCGCAACCGCCTCCAAGGTCTTGCGGCTCTCCTTGCGTAAATCGATGAAGTGCTCGTCCAGAATGCCCTGGATGCCGTGCAGCGCTCCGTAGATCTTGCCGACGGTCTTGTTGTCCAGCGCGGCCAGCACCGCACCGACCAGGCTCTGATTGATGACCATCGAAGGACCGCCGCTCTGGGCGATCAGCATGTTACCTTTTTTCATGGGATGCTCCTATTCACCTCGTTCAGCCTCTTATGATATACTGCGGCCATGACCAATGGCAAACCTCTGTTTGCGGGACCGCCCGATTCCGACGGAGACGAAGCGGGCGATTACGCCTCCGTTCCGGACGAAGCCTCCTATCGGGTGGAGCCGACTCCCGTCCGCCGCCAGCTCACCCCGCGCGACCTCGACTATAACCGCAAGGTGAAGACGCTGTTCGACAACATCGTCCCAGGCCTTCCGATCGACACCGACCCGCCCGAAACGCGCCGCGAAGCCGAGCCGTTTTCCTCCATTATTGAGAAAACCCTCAAACGGCTCAATATCGCCGCAAGCCCTTGGCTCGACGAACTCACCCAGGCCTGGCCGAAGCTCGTCCCTCCCGATGTGGCGAAAGTCACCCGCCCCGGCAAATGGGACAACGGCATCCTCTACGTCTACGTGACCACCTCGCCCCACCTCTTCGAGATCCGCCGCACCCAACTGAAGCGCATCGAACAGGCGGTGCGCGCCTTCTCCGGCGACGACCGCGTCAAGCAGGTCCGCCTCATGGTCAACGCCGTGCCGCTGCCATTCCAATAGGCCTTAGCGCTTGCGGAAGATGACGGTCATGCCGCCATCGCGGGCGAGCAGGAGGGACAGCGTATCCTTCGCCGCAACAGCCGGCTTCCTGACAAGGATGGCCTTCGCATCCTGATCGCTTTCGGGTGCGTCCGCGAACACCGTCGCCTCGTATGTTCCATCACCAAGGAACGACAGCGGCTGGGAGAGCGTTCGCGCATGGATGTCCGTCACCGCGCCCAGATACCAGACATCACCCTTGCGCCGGGCGCTGACATAGTACTGGCCGATCTTGCCCGCGAGCGCGATCGTCTCGTCCCAGACCGTCGGAAGCCCCTTCAGAAACTCGACGCCGGGCTGCCCCCGATAATGCTCAGGCCAATCGCAGAGCGTCATCAGCGGGCTGTCGTAAATGAGACACAGTGCCAGCGCGTGGGCGCGGGTGCCCATTTCATCCGGCGGCAGATACTGGCCCTCTTTCCACCCCTTTTTCTGTGTCTGAATGGCGAACGCTTCGCCATGCACGTTGTTGAAGCCGCCCGGCGTGAAGTCGCCTGGCCCCAGCAAATAGCGGGTGAACGGCAGCGTCGCGCAGTGCGTCGTCGTCACCTTTTTGGAGAACTTGTTGAACTCGTTGCCGAGGATGCCTTCGCGCGTGATCTGGTTCGGCCAGGTGCGGTTCATGCCCGTCGGCTTGAACGCGCCGTGGAAGTTCACCATGATCTTGTGCCGCGCCGCGCACGCGACCACCTTCGAATACCAGTTCACCATCTCCTGATCCTGCCTGTCCATGAAGTCAATCTTCACCCCGCGCACGCCCCACTTCTCATAGACGGAAAACACGTTCTCGACGCCGTTGGATTCCAGCGTCGACCAATAGCCCCACAGATAGACGCCGATCCCTTTCGATTTTGCATAGCCGATGGCCCCTTCGATATCGAGATCGGCGCGCGGCTTCATCATGCTGACGCCCTCGCCCTGGACCGGACGGCCGTACCAAGGCGCATCCACGGTGATGAAAGGCCACCCCATCTCTTGGGCGAAATCAACCTTCTCTTTGATTTTGCCGGTCGTCAGTTCTTTGTTGTTGAAGACCCACCAGTCCCACGCCGAAGCGCCCGGCGTCACCCAGCCGAAAGCCGCCTCATCGGGGCACGGCGGGTTCAGATTGGGGATCAGGTCGTTGTGGTTCACTAAGTCGATCTCGGAGTCGCCCAGTATGAACGCGCGCCACGGGCTCAGGCGCGGAGCCGACGAAACGACCAGCCCGTTACCGTCGTATCGGGGACTCAGACATGTTCCGATCACCGCGCCGTTCACGGGCTGCGTGTTGGGCTGGAACACATAGAACGAGCCGGCCCAGTCGGTCAGATCCGCCTCGGAGATGGCGACCCAGTTGTCTTCCGCAGTCTGAATGACCATGGGACAGCCGATCAAGCGCTTAGGGTCAAGTGTCCGGATGGACTGAGGATAAAACGTCTCTTCCTGAGAACTTTTGAATGCGTCGAACTTCGAAGGCCCCTCTTGCGAATTCGTGTAGTTCTGATACGTCGTGAACCAGCCGGTCTTGTTGTCGTCGAAGCAATAGGTCGTTTTGTCCGCAGTCAGCACGAAGTTCTCAAACCCTGCTTGGGCCGGGATTCCGTAACGGAAGGCCGCACCGCCGTCGTAGGCGCGGAAAATCAGATCCAGTTTGCGGTGAGGCTCAGACCCTTCGATCAGATTCAGCGTCAGTTCATTCGCATGGTTGCTCATCGCAGCCTTTTTGCCGAGCCGGTTGCTCCACTTCTCGTCAAGGACAGTGACTTTCTTGTCGGCGATCCTCATCGTCCCGAAAGGCTTCTGTCCTTTGAATTCAAGCCCCATGTTTGATGGCGCGAGAACCACTTTGCCGTTGCGAAGAATTCGATAGGACAGCTCTTCTCCGACAGAGACCCTGCATTGAACGGTGCCGTTGGGCGATTCGACGGCCACCTGTTCAGAGGCGGACGCCCAACCGGCGACTGCGGCTCCGAGCACCCAGGCACTCAACACCCCATTCCATGTTTTCATACCGCTATGTTACACAACCCCGTCTGAGTGCGCATCCCCATTTTTCAATCGGGCCTTGATTGTCGCATGCGAGTGTGACAATCTTTTATCACACATAAGTGACGAATAAGCCTCATGGCATACCCTATTCGCAGAAAGGCCACACATGCAACCCCGCACCCTTGAAATCAACACCTGGCTCAACGAGAAAAAGTGCCGCGCCGTTGTCGCGAACCTCACAAAGAAACACTTCACCGCCGTCTACTGCGCCACCGCGCAAGAGGCTGCCGACTACATTCTCAAGCAGGCTGAGACGGCCCACTCGATCGGCTTCGGCGGCTCGCTCTCCGTTGCTGACCTCAAGCTCACCTCCACGCTGGCCGAGCAAGGCAAAGAGATCCTGAACCACGGCTTCCCAGACCTCACGCCCGAGCAGCGCGTGGCCATCATGAAGCGGCAACAGACCTGCGACCTTTTCCTGACCGGCACCAACGCGGTGACGCTCGACGGCTGCCTTGTCAACATCGATGGTAACGGCAACCGCGTGTCCGCTATGATCTATGGTCCTTCGAAGGTGATCGTCGTGGCCGGCCGCAACAAGATCGTCGAAGGCGACGTCTGCGACGCGATCAAGCGCGTCAAGGACAAGTCCGCGCCGCCCAATGCCATGCGTCTCGGCAAGCAGACGCCCTGCGCCACCACCGGCTTCTGCTGCGACTGCGACTCGCCCCAGCGCATCTGCCACATCACCACGGTCATCGACAGCAAGCCGAGCCAGACCGATCTGCACGTGCTCGTCGTCAACGAGGATATGGGGCTCTGACCATCAAGCCTTGAACGTTCAACGCCCAACTTTCAACGCTCAACGCTGAAGGATGTTGCATCAACACTTGGACGTTGAGAGTTGAGCGTTCAGAGTTGAGCGTTATTTCT
>CAYSXF010000346.1:0-5363 GCA_964434815.1 uncultured Lentisphaeraceae bacterium | reverse complement strand
GAAAGTCTGACCGGCATCAGCCCGCTTCGGCCTTCACCCAAAATAGGAAAAACCAGCTCGCTCTCCAAAAGCCCCTCGCCCTCGAACGTCACGACCCGGCTCACCTCGTAAACCAGACGCTCAGCCTGGTTCGTGGTCACCGTATAGACTGACCGGGTTCCCCGCTCACGCGCGACGGGGCTCTCGAGAGACACGCCCTTCTCTGCGGCCGCAACCGTGTAGCGGCCCGTCCAAACCTGCCCGGCCTCGACCGCGCCCAGTTCGGTTTTCGCGTCGCAGGTGACCAGGAACAGCGGCTTCGCGTACCCCCCGATCCTAACCCGGATGCTGCGCGTGACCGGATCATCGCTTTCAATGAAGAAAATGCGCTCGAACGCGCCGGACACTTCGTTCTTTATAATCGTCACCGCCACCTCGCCGGACTCGTCCGGCGCGAGGGAGTGCGGGTAGGCGTCGACCCGCATGCATTTGCAGGTCGTGACCACATGTTCGATTTGAAGGGGCCCCTTTCCAGTGTTTTTGATCTGCACGCGCGCCGTGCGGTCTTCCGTATTGGGATAGGTTCCCAGCGACACGACGTTCGTCCCCACTAGCTCCACCCGTCCCAGCTTCTCCTCCGCTCCCTGCCCGGACCAGACCGCCAAGGCCCAACACGCAACCGCCACATTTTTTAGACCGCCCATCGCTATGTACTCCTTTTCATTAAACTTTATCGCAGAACCTTTCATCCGCGCAAGCGCTAATCCGCTCCCTCTTCCCCTGCGGGCGGTTGGCCGATGAGGTTCGTGTGTTCGCCGTTGCCATCGCGTGAGCTAGTGCAGCGTGCCACCGTGTTGTTTTCACGCAGAGGCCACACTTCGTCGGATAAACGGAGCTGATGTATATTAGCCACGAAAGAACACAGAGAACACGAGAGAAAGGGTTTGATCCCGTGCGCTTGGCGTTGTTTTCCGTCTTTGTGCTCTTTGTGTTCTTTTGTGGCTGATTCCAAACTTCAGAGTTCAACCTAAATCCGGCAGTTCAAGTCACTACGAAACACGCGAAAAGCGCGAAAAAAGATTCATGATCAATGAGTTGCGAGTCAGTGGCAATCTCACTCGACACACACCCAACAGATTCAGTTGTTTTGTCTCAGTCAATTTACTTAACCGTTTTTCCTCAAAGCATTAATTTCGCGATTTTCGCGTGTTTAGTAGTTCAACTGATTCCAAACTTCGGCGTTCAGCGTTGGGCGTTCAACGTTCGGCGTTTTCTCCCCTCTCCCGCTTGCAACTAGCGTGCCACCGTGTTGTTTTCGCGCAGAGGCCACACTTCGTCGGATAAACGGAGCTGATGTATATTAGCCACGAAAGAACACAGAGAACACGAGAGACAGGGTTCAAAACCGTGCGCTTGGCGTTGTTTTCCGTCTTTGTGCTCTTTGTGTTCTTTTGTGGCTAATTCCAATCTTCAGAGTTCAGCGTTGGGCGTTCAACGTTCGGCGTTTTCCCCCCTCTTCCCCTGCCCGCCGGTTTGTGCTAATATACCACCATCAATGAAAAGATTTTCCAGACCAAAATATTTCCTGCTTATCGCGCTGGCGGTTCCATTCGCGGTTACCGTCGCGTCCGCCGTGCCCGCTGACCGCACACAGACCCCTTTTTCCAACTACCAGCCGATCCTCGACCGCATGCCCTTCGGCGCGGAGGTGCCCGTCGCCGCGGCGGCCGACCCCGCTCAGGCCCAGGACGCCGCGCAGGTCAAGGCCGAGCAGCAGAAGCTCGCCCAGAAGATCAACATGTCCTGCGTGAACGTCACGCCCGACGGCACAACCGCGATCGGCTTCACCGACCTCTCCGACAAGACGCCCGTCAACTACTACCTGCTGGTCGGCGCCACGGGGGGCGGCTGGACCGTCCTCTCCGCCGACTACGACGACGAGTGGGCGCAGATCAAGAAGGACGACATCACCATCACCCTCAAGCTCGGCAAAGGCCTGATCGACGCCCCGCCCGTGTCCTCCAGAACATCTGTCGCCCAAACCGCGCCTCCCGCATCACCGCTTTCCGCCGCACAGCCCGTCCCGGCAACGGCTCAGTTCACCAATACGCTGCGGCCGGGCCTGCTCAGGCGGCCTGCTCAGGCAGGCCTGGCACCCGTCCCAGGCATTCTAGCCGCGCAGATGGCGGAGATGCAGAAGACACGCGAAGAACTCTCAAAAATCAGAGAGTCGGGCGGCGACGTCAAGTCCTATATGGAGCGCCTGCGCGAGCGCAAGGCCCACGAAATGGAAGAGAGGAGCGCCGCCGAACAGAGCGCCCGTGAGCAGCTTCAAAGTCTCGCCGCAAAGATAACCGAAGACGAATTGAAGAAAAAAGAGCGAGAGATGAATCTGCGTCTGCTCGAACAGGGCGCCAAGCCTATCTCCGCTATTGAACTGACCCCGGAGGAGGAGCAAGCGCTGGTCGACAAAGGCGTGTTGGCGCGGTAGAAGGAAGTCATTAGTCGTTGGTCACTCGTCATTAGTCATCGAATGAGTCGGTGGTGTGTTGACCTCAAACTCATAACACCCATAATTTCTTCTTGCTGAACACTCGAGGCTCAATGTTCAATTCTCAAACTCTTAATAGGAATCACACCATGAAAACACCCATCGTCGTTCTGTCTCTCGTTCTCTCGTTCAGCGCAGCCCTGCTCGCACAGCCAGCGCCGCCCGTTTCAGGCGGACAAGCGCCGGGGACACCCCGGGTCATGGACCCCGCGATCCGCGCAAAATTGCTCGCCAGAACCGGCGGCATCCTTCAGACATCTGCCACCGGCCCCTCCTTCCTTTTTCTCAACGCCCAAAAGCGCGTCTCCGTACAGGCGCTGCGAGAGACCGAAGACCAGATCCAGAAGATTCTGCGCCTGCCGTGCGTGTCGGTGAGCAAACCCTCAGCCGAACCGGTCGCCGCTGCGGTCACAGCCTTAGCCGACACAAATACAGCCATGGTCATCGTGATCTGCGACGAGTCTGGCTATCCGTCGCTGCTGATCGCCCCCGAAAGCCGCTGGGCTCTGGTCAACGTCGCCGCGCTGGGAGGCTCCGGCGTGCCGGCGGACAAACTCGCAGAACGTACCCAAAAAGAGATATGGCGGGCCTTGGGACTTGTGATGGGCGCGGCGAACTCGACTGCCGAGCAGTGCCTCATGAAGACAGTGCTTTCCGCCGCAGACCTCGACACCCTCACGGCGAAATGCCTGAGTACAGAAGCGTTCAGCAAAATAATAGCACAAGCGCAGAAAATGGGTATGAAGCCCACCCGCATGACGACCTACCGCAAAGCGGTCGAAGAGGGCTGGGCACCCGCGCCGACAAACGATGTCCAGCGTGCGATCTGGAATGAGCTGAAGAAATAGGCGGCTAGGTGACGCCGCGCATAGCGCGGCTGTTGGTAGGGACGCCTCCCCGAGGCGTCCGCTGGGCAATGCAGCTACAGTGACCGGCGGACGGTTCGGGGAACCGTCCCACATCGGCAACCACGCGTACCAGGTAGGGACGCCTCCCCGAGGCGTCAGCCGGAGGTTCGTCACTGCTGGGGGGTCTTCAATTTTATAACCGGTCTGACTAAAAGGGGACGCGTACCGTATGGCTCAAGCATCTTGTTGGCCTCTTTGGCGAACGCCTCCGCCTCTTCCATTTTACCTTCCTGCTTCAGTGCGCTGAGCTGGCTCTGAAGCTCCGAGCGGAAGTTCGCGACTTCATTGTGCTGGTTGCGGAACTCGGTAAGGATCTCCTCTGCCGACTTGCCTTCAGCGACCAGCTTCCGCATCTCTTCCTTCATGTAGGCGACATCCTCCTTGTGGGCCGCCATCTCTTTGCTGTCGCTCGGGTAAATCTCGATCTTGTTGGACAATGAGGCGGCGAAGTCCTTATCGAAATCGCGTCCAAATGCAATGTCCAGTATTAAATCGCCAGGTTCTGCGCTAAGCATCCCGGACATCATCCGCTCCGACTTGGTCTGGAAAGTCGCATAGGGATCGGGAGCGTTCGTATCGCCATTACTCACGATGCCGGGGACAATAACCTGATCGCTTTTGGGCCGGGCGAGTTGCTTGATGGTGTCGGTGTTGGGCGGAACAACGCTTTTGATTTCGACCGGACGAGGCAATGCCACCTCGACGGGGGGCTTGGGCGGCTCGACAGGTTTGGGCGGCACAACCTTGGGTGACGGGACGGGCTTAGCCTTTGCGATTTTTTCAGTCGGTGCCTTCCGCTCCGCGACCACAGGTTTTTTTGCTGGCATCATCCGCACCGCAACCCAAACGCCCAACAGCGCAACCACGATGCCAGCCAGCAGAAAAGCGGGGCGCTTAGCATTTAACCCCGTGAAGCCAGAGCCGGTTATGGCCTTCCCCTCTTCGACCGAGATCGGCACTAGGTCCCGTGACCTAAGTTCCGTCAGCGCTGAAGCGCGGTCAGCCGCCGCAAGATTGCCCCGTGTGATCGCGCCCGACTTGTCGCGTGCAGTATAGTTGTAGTTACTCATGATCCTTGCCTTCATTAAATTGTCGTTTTTGTTTGTTAATTATACCGCACGCGCGAATTATTTCCAATGGGGAAATGTGTGAAGGTTTTTCGCGAAGGTTTTTTTGGGGAGCGATTTGCCGCCGCTTCGAGGTAGGGACGCCTCCCCGAGGCGTCCGCTGGGCAATGTCTACCCTGGCTTGGACCGGCGGACGGCTCGGGGAGCCGTCCCTACCGAGGCCACGCGTACGGCCACGCCGACGCGTCCTTCACCAGCGCTTTCCGCACCGGATTGTCGCGGATGTAGGCCACCTTCTGCTCAAAGGACTCGTCGCTCCGCAGACGGTGGTCGAAAAAGTCCCGCTGCCACACCACGCTGTAACGCCGGGCAGTTAGCCGTTTCCAGGCTGCCACGGTCGAGGCCCGGCCTGGTTCGACAGGAAACCGAAAAAGTCCGTGGACGTGATCCGGCATGACCACGAACAAAAGAGGCGTGCAGACCTGACGCTCCGCATAGCCGCACCACTCCTGCCAAAGAGCGGGGGCCACATCAGGCAGCGCGAGCGTGTTCATGCCGCGTTGCGCTGCGTTGACCGTGATGAAGTAGATGGCGTCCCACGCGTATGGCTGTGCGTGTGGCAGGGACTTGCGCTCGGTTAGCTGCGGGCCGGCCGGTTCTTCATGTGTTTGCATGATCTGTTTCCTTTTCGGCACGCCTCTCGGTAGGGACGCCTCCCCGAGGCGTCCGCAAGGCATTGCGGCTGCTTGGACCGGCGGACGGCTCGGGGAGCCGTCCCTACCAGACGACACGATGCGCCTTTCGAACACAACGCCCCTTCGGTAGGGACGCCTCCCCGCAGGCGTCCGCAGGGCATTG
>CAYSXF010000345.1:0-5370 GCA_964434815.1 uncultured Lentisphaeraceae bacterium | reverse complement strand
CTACACCTCTCTATTCGTCGGCAGCGTCAGATGTGTATAAGAGACAGAGGTGGTCTTCACGGGCACCGTCACCACGAACGCCGCAGCGGGTGCCGATCCTGTGCTGACAGTCTCCAACGGCGGTGCGCCGCTCCTGTTCGGTTCGGACGGCGCCTATCCGGCTGTCTTGGACGCCTCCGTCTCTAGCGCGGGCGGCCTCGTTTTCACCAACCGCGCGTGGCTGCGGCGCGCGCCCACCGGGACGTACAGCATCGCTCCGGGCGCGGATATCGCATTAGACGGCACGGCTGTGTTGGGGTCATCCGCCCTCGCGCTGACCAACTACTCGGTGCGCGTGACGCGCAGCGATTCGGTCGGCGGCGACGGCTCGGTGACGGCTAACGCGGGCACCGCGGTCTGGTTCGACTCGATGAGGTTCGCCAACAACGCGCTGACGAATGACGCGACCGCCGCGCTGACCTGCAGCAACAATGTGATTCTGAACAGCGGCACAGTAGGCTTTACCGGTGTTGGCACGGTGACCTACGGTGGAGCGATCACAGGGACAGGCACTGCGGTTAAGAATGGGACAGGGGACGCCTTGATCACAGGCACAAGCTCGTCGCTATCCGGCGAGTTCCGGGTCGACGCGGGGCGTCTGCGTCCGGCATCCTCAGCGGCGCTGGGGGGCGCGGCGGTGCGGGTGAACGGCGGACGGCTGGCCAACATGGACGGCCAGAGTCTGACGCTTGCGACGACGCCGGTCTATGCGCAGAGCGGCGGGTTTGAGGCGGTGGGCGCAGGCTACTCGCTGACGCTGAACGGTCAGGTCACGGGGGTGAACCCGGTCTCCAAATGGGGCGGCGGCACGCTGGTGTTGGGCGGCACCTCGGGCAACACCAATCTCCAACTCTACGTGCGCGAAGGCCCTGTGGAACTGGCCAAAAGCGGCTCGGCGGCGAACTACGCCGTGTTAGATCTGCTAGGCATCCAGACAAACACGCTCGTGCGTCTGACCGGCTCTAACGGCAACCAGATCGGCGGCGGCGTCACGCTCGACGGCGGGACTCTGGACCTGAACGGGATGTCCGAGACCATCGGCATACTGACCAACACGGCTGCAGGAGGCACCGTGACCAACGGAGGCGCGCAGGTTGCCACGTTGACGGTCGGCGAAGGCGGTGTGTCGTCGTTTTTCTCCGGGCGTCTGTCGGACGGGACATCGGCGCTGAAGCTTGGCAAGACCGGCTCCGGAACGCTCACGCTCCCGCTGGCGTCTCTCACCTACACAGGCGGAACGCGGGTCGATGGCGGCACCTTGCGGATCACGCCGTTGGTTCCGATCACAGCCGGCCTTTCTTATCGGCTGGACGCTTCAGATGCGAGCAAAGTGACGCTGTCAGGATCGAATGTCACCGCATGGGCGGACTCGACCACAGGCGGCGTGAGTTTCACGCAGGCCACCGCCGCGCTGCAACCGGTCTTTGTGACGAATGCCATTAACGGGCTTCCCGCAGTCCGGTTCGGTTCGGGGGCTCGCAAACGGCTCGCAGCCAACAAGAGCGTGACGGCTCGGACCGTGTTCATCGTCAGCCGGGTGACGGGGTATCCGGCGGCTGGGCTGAGCGGAATTTGGGGGGCAGACGGTTCGGACAGCGGCGTGCGCCAAGCTGATTCGACGAGTTGGCGCCACACGGGGAACGGCGCGGACGGGAATGACTTCTCGTACACCGGCCAAATGTTCATCAACGGCGTCGCCGGGTTTTCTTTCGCAGGCCAGCCGCTCCATGTCCTGACGGCGGTCAGCACGACGGACCGGATCTGGACCACAGCGCTCGGCGACTATTGGAACAGCGGATCCTATCTGCGCTATTTCATTGGCGACATCGGCGAGGTGCTGGTTTACAACACCGTGCTCGGCGTGACTGACAGACAAGCCGTGGAGGCCTATTTGACCGCCAAATGGATCACCGGGTCATCGCTGCCGACCAATCAGCCCGTGACTGTCGAGTCGGGAGGGCGGTTCGCCGTCACAAACATGAGCCTGTCGGTCAGCGCGCTCTCCGGCGGCGGCGCATTGGTTTCCGAAGCCGGAAGCGCGGTAACGTTGCCGGGATACGCCGGCTTCACCGGGACGGTCAGCGGTGCGGGCATGGTGGTCATGCAGGCCACGAACGGGATGGACGGGCGTTTCCTGCCGCAGGATATCGGGACGACGGTGCGCAACAACGGCACGCTGGCCTCGGTGTTGCGCGTGGACAGGGCGACCACGAACGTGTTCGCGGGCATGATTCAGGACGGCTCGCGCTCGCTGGGCATCACGCAGAGCGGGACGGGGCTCACGTACTATGTTGGAACCAACAGCACCTACACAGGGGCGACACGCATTGAGGCAGGCGTTGCGGATGTGCGCAGCGGATGTTTCGCACAGTATGTGAAGTTCGCGCCGATTCTCATGCGCATCGGAGGGGCAAACTACAGCACCAACCAGTATCAGCTCTCCGAGTTTCAGCTTTTGTTTAATGGCCAGGTGTGCCCGTATCCATCAGGCACCACGGCTTACGCGCCGCTGGGTTACGCGAATGGCGCAGAGTCTCCTGCCAACGCGGTCGACGGAAACATCAACGACAAGTTCTATCAGAGTTATGGCAGTCCGAACCCGCTCATCATCGTGCTGCCCGTGGCGGTCTTATTTGACGGGTACGCTTGGTACACGGGCAACGATGCCAACGGGCGCGACCCGGTGACGTGGACCGTGGAGACCAGCATGGACGGGGTGAACTGGACGGTGGTTGACACCCGCTCGAACCAGGCGATCACCTCCTCGCGCAACGCCTTAGCGGGCACCTACGACGTGGCGACGCAACAAACCGCGATGAACATCTTCTCTGACGTCTCCGCCACCACGGTTGCGGCGCCGGGCGTGCTGAGTGTCTCCCGCACCAGCGAGACGGTCGGTTCGCTGAGCGGTAACGGAGCGATACGGCTGAACTCGTCGGCGACGCTCGGGATCAACGCCTTCACGAACGCGGCGTTCTCCGGCGGCATCACGGGGACTGGCACCGTGGTCAAGGCCGGCGCGGCCAAGCAGTCGCTCTCCGGCGCGCTGGCGTTCTCGGGGACGATCTCGGTCGAGAATGGCGTGCTCGATCTGGGCGGCGCGGTGCTGACCGGCGTGACGAACATCGTGATCAAGACCGGCGGCGAACTGACCGGCGCGGCGACCGTGAACGGCGATCTGACCGTGACCTTCCAAGGCGGCGTCTTCAGCGGCTCGCTGGCGGTGTCGGGCAAACTGACGGTGACCGGCACAGTGAAGCTGGCGATGCCGAGCGGCGCGACCTATCCGTACGCTGCGACGCTCTTCAGCTACGCCTCGGCGGACCAGGCCACGCGCGACGCGTTGGCGGCGGCGGTCAAGCCGTCCCCGATTCCGGCCGGAGACGTGGCGGTGGTGCGCGTGACGGCGACGGCAGCGCGGCTCGTCGTGTCGCCGGTCGGCACGATGATCCGGATCCTGTAGAGCGCAAGAAACAGCAAAGGGCGGGAGCGTTGCCGATCGGCGTACGCCCCGCCCTTCTCTTTGATACCTGTGCCAAAAATTTAGACGTCGATCTTGATGATCTTGCTGATGAAGAACCAGCCGCCGGCGATGAGCAGGGCGGTGGCGCCGACCGCGATCATGCCGTTCACGGACTTGAAGAAAGGCATCATAAGGTCCGGCTTGAGGAAGGTCATGGCGCCGCCGAGGATGCCGGGCATGCAGGCGACGACGATGCCTTGCAGGCGGCCTTGGGAGGTGAGGGTCAAGACGCGGCGCTCGATGCGCATGCGCTCGCGGATGGTGAGGCTGATCTTGTCGAAGATCTCGGTGAGGTTTCCGCCGGTGCGCCGGGCGATGTCGATGGAGGTGACCACGAGCGTCAGATCGTCGCTGCCGACGCGCTTGTCGAGGCTCTGGAGCGCGTCATAGAAGTTCATGCCCACCCGCATCTGCTGAAGCAAGACGCCGAACTCCTGAGAGATGGGCTTTTCGCCGTTCTGCACCACGGTCTCGAATGCCTGGTTGATGCTGAAGCCGGCGCGGAGGGCATTGCTCATGCTGCCGAGCGCGTCAACGAGCTGGATATTGAATTTCTGCCGGCGCTTTTCCCTCATGACCAGCACAAGCTTGGCCGGCGCCATCAGGGCGAGCCCGCCGAAGGTGATGCCGAGGATCAGCCCTGCGGACGTGGAGACCATGTTGCTCAGGTCGAAGAAGGGAATGGCGAAAAGCATGAAGACGGCGCTGGCGACGGCCCAGCCGATCTCGCGGATGCGTTTGGCCGGAAAGAAAAGGAAGAGATCCTCAAACTGACGCGAGGTCTCCTCGGACATGGAGTCGGCGTATGCGCCCGCGCCCGACCCCATGGCCCGCGCGATGGCGAAGGCGAAGCCGCCGAAGGAGAGCCCGAGCAGGATGGCTGCGCCCCACTTGAGGGAGTCGAGACTGCTGAAGGTCATGCGTCACCGCCTTGTTTTGCGGGGTCGAAGACCGACGGGTCGATGTGCAGGCCGCGGCTTTTGAGGTGTTCGTAAAAGGTGGGCATCGCGCCGGTCGGCATGAAGCGTCCGAGAACCTTGCCGCGCTCGTCGATGCCGGTCTGCTTGTATTCGAAGAGGTCCTGCATGACGATCTGCTGGCCTTCGAGCCCGACGACTTCGGAGATGCAGACCACTTTGCGCGAGCCGTCGCTGAGCCGCGATTCGTGGACGACGATGTCGATGGCGGATGCGATCTGCTCGCGGATGGCGCGCGAGGGAAGCTCCAGGCCGGACATGAGCACCATGGTTTCGAGGCGCGAGATCACGTCGCGAGGGGAGTTGGCATGCACGGTGGTCAGCGAGCCGTCGTGGCCGGTGTTCATGGCCTGGAGCATGTCGAGCGCCTCGCCGCCGCGGCATTCGCCCACGATGATGCGGTCCGGGCGCATGCGCAGCGCGTTGCGCACGAGGTCGCGGATGGTGATGGCGCCGCGCCCCTCGATGTTGGGCGGCCGCGCCTCGAGCCGGATCACGTGCGGCTGATTGAGGCGCAGCTCGGCCGCGTCCTCGATGGTGAGGATGCGCTCCTGCGGCGGCAGGTAGCTGCCCAGGACGTTCAGCAGCGAGGTCTTGCCGGAGCCGGTGCCGCCGGAGACGATGATGTTCTTGCGCATGAGCACGCAGATGCGCAGGAACCGGGTCATGTCCTCGGTCCAGGTGTTGAAGCGCACAAAGTCCGCGTCGGTGAAGGCGCGCCGGGAAAACTTGCGGATGGTGATGCAGGGGCCGGAGAGCGACAGCGGCGGGATGACGGCGTTGACGCGCGAGCCGTCGGGGAGGCGCGCATCCACGTACGGCTGGCTTTCG
>CAYSXF010000344.1:0-5378 GCA_964434815.1 uncultured Lentisphaeraceae bacterium | reverse complement strand
CTGTCGATCGTCAAGCACATCGTGCTCATCCACAAGGGAACCATCGACGTGGAGAGCGAGATCGGCAAGGGCTCGACCTTTACGATCCGGCTGCCTGTATGAGTTTCCTGCGGCTTGGTGGCGCGCGCCATCAGGCCGCCAGCATGAGCAGGACGCGGCCGACGAGCGTCACAGTCGTGGCCATGCAGTCCAGAACGGCAGAGATGGTCTGCAGCTCGATGATCGACTGGTTCAGCAGGTCGCCACTAGCTACCGCCTCTTTCATCAGTTTTTGGTACTTCGGGTGATTCGCGTTGAGACTCGCCCGCGCCAGCGTGAAGTCGGCGTTGCAGAGTGCCGTGAATTCGTCCTCAAGCTTAGCAACCGTTTGAGGGCCGCCTTCATGGGAGGCGGCCTGAACGAGTTGCACCCGGTTCATGTTGTACGCCAGGATGGCTTTTTTCGTCTCTTGTTGGAGTGCTGCTTTAAGGTCTGGCATCACTGTCACTCCTTTCCGGCCTTTTCAGCGAGAGCTGCATAGTGCCCGATCTTGTTTTGTGCATCGAGCAGGTCGGCGAGCCCGGCAGCCGGGCCGGACAACTGCCGGTGAAGGCTCTCCAATTGTTGGAACGCCTTTGAGACCAGCCGCAGTTCATCTTTGAGCCGCGCGGCCTTCTGACAAGCTTCGCGGTATTTCTGCAGCTTGTACAGGCCCGCCTTGACGGGAACGCTATAGGGATCACTAACGGCTTTAACCAACTCCTTCTCGTCGAAATTGGCCAGCCGGAGCGACAGCAGGCCGGACGCATAGTGGTCGATGTAGACCGCATCGATGTAGGCGTCCCAGACCGGAATTTCCTTGTCCCACAGAGCGCCCAATTCGGACGCCAGTTTGCCGAGGGCGCTCTGCACGCGCGCGATGCGTTTCGCTTGCCACAGCGTTGCGAAATCGCCCGGCAGCCCAGCCACGGTCTTCTTGGACTCGGCGGACACAGACTCCTCTTTGGACAGCGCTTTGAGTGTCTCGAACAGTGAGGCATACGACTGCGACGCATTCTGGCTGGAGTCGTCGGAGCACAGTTGTTGGAAGAGCGCGTACGCATTTCTAAACTGCCGGTAGGCCCTGACTCGTTGTTCAAGGAGGCCGGGCATGCCGGCGTCCGACACGCGGGTGAAATCGACGCCATCCGGCTCCGGGCTGACGACGACGCGCAGGTATCCTTGGAAATAGGTGTTGTCTCCTGCGACGGCCCTTAGATCGCTATACGCACTGAGGGCTGCGTCAGCCACCTCCTGTCCGCAGAGGCCGGCCTTAGCGCCGGCCGTCCGGATGAACGCGGTCGCACAGCCCGAGACCGTCAGGCTGGCCGACAACAGGAGGGCTGCCTGTCCGAGCGCGCGTCCTCGGCATGGGATGCTGCGACTGCAGCACAGTGTGATGGAAAACATAACGAATCTCCTATCTTAACCACCTTCACTGAACATAGTATAGAAGATGGCAGGCCTATCTGCAAACGGTTTTTAAATAAACAGAAAGCAGGGTTGGATCGCTTAAACTAGATGTTGTGCGATCAAGGAGACGCCGGATGAGAAAAAAGCGGCCATTTTCTAGGGCGCATCGAGAAAGACATAGCCGATTCCTCTGCGGGTCTGTATGCGCTTGATGCCGAAATCGGCGTCAATCCGGTTCCTCAGGCGGCAGACCAACGCGTCGACGATGTTGGACTGCGGGTCGAAACGGAAGTCCCACATCTGCCGTAGAATGACCTCTTTCGCAAGGATGCGGTTGGGGTTACGCATCATGAACTCCAGCAGAGCGAACTCTTTGGCTTTTAGATCGATCCGCTGTCCCGCGCGGGTGGCGTTTCGGGTGGCGAGGTTCAAAACGATGTCGGCGACTGTCAGCACGTCCCCCTCGGGCGAGGCCGTGTCGGCACCTGTCCGGCGCCGGGTCACAGCGTAAAGGCGGGCCAGCAACTCCGAGAATGAGAACGGTTTCGTCAGGTAGTCGTCTGCGCCGGACAGCAACCCCTTAACGCGGTCATCGGTTGTTTTTTTAGCGCTGACGATAATGGCCGGTGTTTTGTTTCCCTTCCGGCGCATGCTCTCCAGAATCGATATGCCGTCCATTTCTGGCAGCGCGAGATCGAGGATGACGGCGTCGTAGTCCACGTTTGCCCAGTAAGAAAGGCCGTCCTTGCCGAACGGCGTGTCGTCGACAATGTGGCCCTCCTGGCGGAGTCCGTTGCTTGTGAACGAGCGGACGCGCTCATCGCCTTCGATTACCAAAATACGCATAGAGATCCCAATGTGGTGACCTCATCTTACACGCGCCACGGTCTGTCTGTCTACCCCGATCACCTCTCGCATAACAGCCTCGGTGTGCGCCTGTTCAGCATCCATTTATTTAGGGGGTGTTCTGCGGGTTATTCCAACCGCTGCAAAGGCGCTGTTGCCCGATGGTAGCGGGCAGTTGGCTTTCGACAGTCCGCAGAACGTGTGGTATGCTTTACCGTAATTTCGGGAGCGGTTTCCTGATGCATGGAACGTATACGACTGAGTGCGAATGAGAGAACTGAAACACGCAGATGACTCCAGGAAGTATTATCCCAGGAATCGCGGGTGGGGCGTCTGCCGACCGGTTCGCCGTCTGCCGGGTGTGCTTCTCATTGTGCTTTCCTATGTGGTGTGGGGAGATCCCGCTCCGGAGCAGCAAGATCCAAAGGATATCGTCTGTCCGAAATCGGCTTGGGACATAAAAGCCGGTGCCATGTCGGAGGTGTCGCCAACCTATCCCGGTTCCAAAGAGGCAAGTGTTTGGATTCTGCCGCATTGGGATGTCGAATACGAAAATTTAATATTTTCGCAGGACAACGACGTCCTCGGTGCCTATCTCGTCAAGTCAGCGTCTTTGGAGGTCGGTGCTGGATTGCAATATGACTGGACAGAACGGCTGGAGAAGAGCGATGCCCGTCTGATTGGGTTAGGTGACGTAAATCGCACGGTGCGGTCTGAAGCCTACGCCGATTATACGGTATCGCCCTGCATGTTTACGGCGGCGCTGTCGCAGGATGTTGCCGGCCAATCGGAGGGTCTGCTCGCGACCTTCGATGCGGCCTGCGCGCTACCGCCTGTGAAGCGTTGGACGTTCATGGTCGGCCCCGGTGCGACATGGGGCGACCGGCAGTATACGAAAACATTTTTCGGCGTGACACCTGAGCAGAGTTCGCGCTCTGGAATGCCCGTGTTCGCAGCCCATTCTGGATTTGCGGACGCCCATTTCCGCCTGCAAGCCCGCTACGCAATCTCCGGTCACTGGAGCGTGGCTATGGCGTATGAGGTGGCTCACTTGTTGGGCAGCGCCGCAGACAGTCCCATTACAGAAACGCGAATGCAGCAGAACTGCGTTTTCTGTTTGGAGTACGGTTTTTGATAAGCGTGCCACGAAGGCTTTTAGCTGAAAAAGAAAAAGCATCATGGCAAGGTGGGTTATGCAGTATTACGCAATGGTAATCTTCGGATCATGATCCAACCGTTCTTCTGCATTAACATAACGAGTTAGGCGGAAGCACCTGTTGACGTTGTCCGTCAGATGAAGTGGCGGGTGGTCCGCACCCAAGCCAATAAAGAAGACTCGCGTGATAACTGCGGGTCGAGAGAGTGTGAAGAATGTCCGACTTAGAAAAGAATGCGTTGCCTCACGTTTCGGTTGTTGTTCCTGTTTTCAACGAAGAGTCCTGTCTGCAAAGCGTGCTGGAGGAGATGACCGACGCGCTGGACAAGGGGTTGGATTGCCCCTACGAGGTGCTGGTGGTGGACGACGGCTCCACCGATCAGACTGCCCGCGTGGCGGCTGCGGTGGCGGCTCGGCGACCGGTCGTTCGCGTGTTCAGTCACAGCCGCAACGTGGGACAGAGCTACGCATTTCACACGGGCTTCCGTAACGCGCGGGGTCCGGTGATCGTGACGTTCGACGGCGACGGGCAGAACGTGCCCACCGACATTCCGCGGGTCGTGGCTGGGCTGGGCCCGGGCTGCGATTGTTGCATCGGTTATCGGGCGCGGCGGAGAGACACCTTTTGGCGTCAGATCGGCAGCCGCCTGGCGAACGGGGTGCGCAACGCGGTGCTGGGCGAAGCCATCCGCGATACCGGCTGTTCGGTGAAGGCCTTCAAGGCGGAATTTTTGCGCGATTTGCTGCCGTGGAACGGCATGCACCGCTTCTTCGCCTCGTTCGTCACCATGCAGGAGGGGCGCGTCAGCCAGATCGAGGTCGATCACCGGTCCCGGCAGTCGGGCGTCAGCAAGTACACCAACTGGGGCCGCCTGAAACGGACGATCCGGGACCTGTTCGGCGTGAAGTGGCTCAAGAGTCGCATGCGGGTATGCGGTGCAGTGGAACTGCGCTGAAGGCAACGCTACGGCTGGCTTGCGGCTGAGGCTGGTTCGGTTGCCGCGCTTTCGCCAAGGCTGCGCGGCGCAGGGTGTGTCTGATAGGTTGGCGGGGCCAGCATGCCGCTGGAAACGATCATCTTCACGCCGTCCTCGACCGTGATGTTGGTGAATTGAACCTCCTCCTCCGGCAGGAGCAGGAGGAAGCCGGACGTCGGGTTCGGCGTGGTGGCGACAAACACGCGGTACAAGGTCTTTCCTGCGGGGCTGAGGATCGTGCCCGTGACGAACCCCACGGCGAGCGAGTCCCTGCGCGGGAACTCGACCAGCACGACGGCCTGGAAAGCGGCTTTGGTCGAGGACGAAAAGGTGTCCACCACCTGCTTGGAGGCTGCGTACACGGATTTCACGATCGGAAGTTTCATGAGCAACGTTTCGCCCAGCAGGATCAGGCGGCGTCCGACGATGTGCGTTGTGATGACGCCGACGACGTAGACGATCAGCACGGTGGTCGCCAGCGCGATCAGCGTGAGTATGTATTCCGGCATCTCATCCAGCCAAGGCCGCATGAAGGGGCGCACAAACGCTGTGAGGGATGAGAAGAACAGGTTCAGGATAAACAGCGTGACCGCCAGGGGAATGAGCACGATCAGTCCAGACACGAGCCGCGTGCGCAGGTGTTTGCCGACCTTCGCCGACAGATCTTTCTTTGCACCGCTCAGCATTCAAGCTCCATTGTGTTGTTCCTGTTTTCCGTCCCAAATGATTTTCGGCCAAGAAAATGGCAAGCCGGCCCAGCATACCTGGGGGGCAGCAGAACCATTTGAAAACGCACGACGCTCCAATAATGCTTTTCTGCTAGACAAAATCATTCAAAAGAGGCGGCAAGTTTAGATGCAACGGGAAGGAAGCGCAAGAACGTTCTTTGGCGCGGCTCGGTCGGTTTGGCCATTGACAGCCCTGTCTCTTATACACATCTCCGAGCCCACGAGACAGGCAGAAATCTC
>CAYSXF010000343.1:0-5383 GCA_964434815.1 uncultured Lentisphaeraceae bacterium | reverse complement strand
GGATCAGCGGCCAGAACGTAAACATCGCCAAAAAGAACCCTACAAACGCTGTTGCGATCAACGCCAGCAGGAACAGCAGGACTCCTTGCCAGTCGGATGCGATGGCGGTCAGCGGCAAACCGTTAAAGCGCACTGAGAGCAGAGCCGTCTCCAGGACAGAGGCTCCAATCACCCACGAAAGCATCACAGGGTGAGCGCAGATTCTGTTTAGCACAGTCGCTTTCATTTCTCGACTCGATCGCTCGTGCCAAGCCCGAACCGAACAGCGGCTGGGCCAAGGCCGTGCGGCCGTCATCCTTTTTCCAGAAGGGCTAAGACATCCGCCCTCTTCCGTGACCGCGCCACGTCCGCTGCCGTCCGTCCCTGACAGTCACGCAGGTCAGTCATTGCTTGGTGCCCAAGCAGCTCTTTGACCGACAACACGCAACCAAACCAAGCAGCGCTCATCAATGGGGTAATCCCGGATTGATCTTGCGCGTCAACTTCCGCCCCGCGAACAAGCAGTTGTCGAACGCACTCGGCCTGATCAACAGGCAACGAAGGCGATGCGCTAACGGCCGCATGAAGCGCCGTGCGACCGTCGGTGGTCCGCAAACGGATATCGGCAGACGAGTCGAGCAAGAATGTGACAACTCCGACTCGATAACTGGCACAAGCCGACATGAGCAGCGTGTAGCCAAGGTCATTCGCTAAGTTCACCGGGCAGCCGTGATCGATTGCCCTGCGAAGAAGTTCCAGATTGCCGGCACCCGCAATGCGCAACAGGTTAGTCGTTTCTTCTGGCGTCATTTTCATGTCCCCCACGAGTTGAAAGCGATCAACATTCCAACAGATTCCGACAAGAGTCCGAGAAACACGCCGCCGAACGTGGCAACCAGTCGCCGCTTCCACACTTCCTTCGCGGCGCTGGCTCTGAAAAGTGCCACCGCATACGCTGTCGCGGCCACACCGAACGGGACGGCCAAGAGAATGAGGTCGGACATGCAAATGGCCACGCGGTTGACTCGGCCAAAATAGATGGCCGTGAAAGCAGCCACGTGGCAAGCAAAGATCAGAATGATTGAACTCCACCGCTTCATCATCTCCGCGCTCTCCTCCAAGGACTGCCGATGCCGTCACGCTCAGCAGACCAACCGCATGGCAAGTCCGCCAACTCACAAATGCTTGGGTCGTGATCGACCATATTTTCCAAAGCGACTATCATCGCGTCACCTGTGGAAACCCGCTCTGCGCCAGTCAGAAACTGCCAAGCGCCGTCATCGACGTCATGTGAAACATACAAAATCGGCCGGCGTAGCCTAACGACTTGCGAACTTGTGAAAACCGCAACGTTCCTCGGATCGGTGAACGGCCAATCTGTCGTTATGCTGTTAGTGCTCATAATGTCTGCATCCGCTCGATCAGCCCGCCCAAAGGGAATCGTCCGCGAGCCATTTGGAAAGCAACGCCGCTCTCTTTTCCAAGAGTTCTCCCAACTGCGCCAGATCGCGCGCGCTGCCGAACGTCGTTCCGGGGGGGTGTTTGCCTTTTTTCATGTGGGGAATGTAGCTCAGCCATTGCCCAAGGAGAATCTTCAGGGCATTTCTCGGATGACACTTCCCGTCCTCCGAGACGTAATCTGTTGGACAATCTCCGGAAAATGCCCACCAGCCTATTCGTCCGGGTGCTTTCTTTGACTCTACAGCCCAAATGGCAAAGCACGGTGCCACCTCAAATGCAGGCCAGTCCCCGACGTTGGGTCTCTCGACTCCCTGCGTCGTTAGGTACTCTAGGACTTTCTTGCGTTCGCCGGCAACCCAAGTCTCAAGTTCTTGACTTTCCATTATGGTGGCCCAACGTTGGAAATCACTGCGGCGAATCACGACTGGTTTCCATTGTTCGCTCTTCAGCAACCTTGCATCTCGCTACATACCGGTTCGCGCACTCCGCATTCTCGATGATGAGGCGTAAAACGATATTTTGCCTAAAACGCTAACAAAAGCCGCAGTCCATAGCTCCAACTTGGCTTGAACTTTAGCACACATCCGATACCTGTTCAAGCCTGTCCAAACGCAGTTCCTTCCGTTCGTCCGGAGGGGGGCTAACTAGATCGGCTGGTTCCGACAAGTCAGATTTCAGGTCTTACAATTCCTCGCGGCCGGTTTGCGTAAAAAGTTGAGAATCCCGCTTTACAGGCTAGCCTGTTTTTGCAATAGTCTCGTACGTCCATAGACATCATAGTCTTTTGTATGCGAAACAACCGAAGTTTCCGCTGGACAAGAACGCACACGCTTGGAGCAAGCAGACGGAAACGGATTGGACTCGGAAGTTGCGTTTTCCGACTCACCCTCTGGAAGGCTGATGAACCATCAAAGGAAAGTGAGGAAGAGATGACCAAGAGAATGACAGTCAAGGATATCGTTATGCGGATGGCTTTCCGACTCGTCATCGGAGTGGTTGCGCTCGTAAGCCAGAGGGCTTTCGCAGCCGAATATCAGTGGGATCCGAACGGCGCTTCGGCTGGACTGGGCGGGACCGCTGCGTGGAGTGCAGCAGGGAACCAATGGGATTTGCTGGGCACAGGTGCGGATGACGGCACGGATGCCACCGTGGCTTACCAAAATTTGGCGACTGTGACCAACAGGTTTGGAGGAACTGCTGGCACGGTCTCCACAGTTCCTGGCGGCACGCATAACAGTGCGTTTGCGATTACGACGGGAGGGTATATTTTCACCGCTGGGGGAAACTATTCTGCCACGTTCAACGGACCGATAGCGATCAACGCCTCCGGCACTACGACGTTTATCAACACGGGGAATAACGGAAGATTCGGGTTTGCAGGCGGTCTCTCCATTACTAACGGCGCCACGCTAACGGTTTCAAAACAGAATGATGCCGGTAACGGTCCTTATCTTTTTTACGATATTACCGGAAGCGGCACACTCAATATAGCCTTAAGGAGTTCAACCTCCGGTTTCCGTTTCAACAATGCGACGACCTTTTCCGGGCAGACCGTTTTCGGAGCGGACATTCTATACTTAAAGCACTATTCAGCGTTAGCGCAAAGCACGCTGGTCATGAACCGCGGCTCAATCACGTTTGAAGCTGGCACAGGCACCTATTACTTGGGTGCGCTCGCGGGGACGCAGGCGATCAACATGGTCGCCAACACGTTGAACGTCGGAGGCAATCTTGCGAGCACAACCTATGCGGGGGCGTTGTCCGGCACGGGCGGAATAATCAAGAACGGCACGGGAATACTGACGCTCAGCGGAGACAGCTCCTTTAGCGGCGGCCTCACACTGAATGACGGGGTGATCGAGGCCGGACAGCTCAACTCTCTTGGAACGAACGGACCGCTTACGATTGCCGGCGGCGTCCTGAGCCTGACCAACAGCGTGACAGCGACACTCGCACGCGGTGATGTGACGCTCGCTTCCGGCGGACTGAGGCTGAAGGTGAATGCACTTTCATCCAATGCGGGCTGCGACCTCATTAAGGGCGCCGCAGTGACCGGTCCTGCAGAAGGTGCGACCTTCAACTTTCTCTTTGATTTCAAAGGTACGGGCACTGCGGCGCAACGCAAGTACAAAGTCTTAACGGGTAATTTTGGAACAGCATTTCCGACCAACCGGCTGACGGCCACAGTGGTGAATGGGCCTCCAGCCCCGGACAGTTATCTCTTCACAGTGGAGGGGTCCGCACTCTATGTCACCTTCACAGGAGCCGACTATAAGACCACCTATACGTGGGCTGGAGCAGGGTCGGCGGGAAACTGGAACACGACAGAGGCGAACTGGAGGCAGGGCGAGACGACCGGCCTCCTCTTCGCTGATGGCATTATCACAGAATTCGAAAATGTCGCCGGGCAGTCTGCAGTCACCCTCTCGGTGACCGAGCCTGTCATGCCCAAGCTGATTTCCCTAGGGAACAACGCGATGACCTATTCGTTTGTGAAGAGCGGTTCCGGTGCGCTCCTTGGGGACGGAACGATCCTCAGCCTCCAGCGCACGACCAACAGCCTGGACACCGCCCTGCTGGGCGCCTATTCGGGAACTCCGTTTTTGGATCGGCAGGCGGAACTGGCCTTTACAGGCACGAACAGTCTGGGATTGACCTCACTGACCTTCAGACCTGATGCGAAGGTGGTGATTGCCCCGGAAGCCTTCAAGGCTCTCACCGTCAACCTTGATTTCTCAGGTGAGATCAATCCCCCTGCCACGGCCACGCGTCTCTATCCGATCTTCCAACTCTCGGGGAACACGGATCCTTCGACAGTGGATGTCCCCCTATCGTCACTGGCCATCAATTTCACCAAAGGCACGTGGGGTGCCGACGTGTGCGAATTTCTCCGCTGCCTGCGTGTGGAACGCACCATCTATGCGGTCTTCAAGGGGAGCGCCTATGCCAATGTGACGACGCTTCACTGGGGGAGCAATGGCTCAGGCGGTGCCGGCACGCTGACAGCCACGAACTGGTATGACCCCTTTACGGGAGAAAATAATCAGCCGATCAGCTATGGCAACACGCTGATCTTTGACGGCGGGGGCACGAATACCGTCGCGCTTCCTGTGACCGCGACCTATCCGCAATTGATCGGGGTATTTTCTGGGACGTACACGTTCGATCCCACGGACGACAATGGCGATGCGACCTTCAGCTCCACGTTCCGCGTGGCGGCAGGAGCATCAGCGATCTTCAACAATGGCAATTCCAGCGGATATTGGGACTTCAAGTTTACCGGCGTCCTGGATGTTGACGGCAACGTCCTGGTTGACGGGGGTGCCGGTCCGGGGGCATCCGGTTCTATCAATTCTCTGAGCGGCACGGGCGTGGTGACCCTGAGGCCCGGCAGAGAATGCTGGGTCAGCGGCAACAACACCAATTTCACAGGGAAGCTGAACATCACGGACGGCACGATCTTCTTGAGCCATACCAATGCGGCCGTGTACGCGACGGTCGAGGGCACTCCCAGTTTCGGTCTGTCAGGCCCCCACACCTATAACATCGGAGCGCTTACGGGGAGCGGGAACATCCCTGTCGGCACGAACATCCTCAGCGTCGGCGCTCTCAACACCAACACGCTCTATTCGGGGGTGATTTCAGGTTCAGGCGGTGTCACGAAGGTGGGCTCAGGAACCCTCACGCTCAAAGGAACCAACCTGTTCACGGGCACATTCACCCTGCAAGGCGGGACCGTTGTCGCGGGGAACACCCAGGCGCTGGGTGTCGGGGTGTTGGATGTGACAGGCGCGTCGGCACTCGCAATGTCCTACCGCTCACCGTTGGCCGTGACAGTTGGCACCCTTGGCGCTGTGCTGACATTGTCGGTTGACGGCACGGGCGCTCAGGTTCCCCTGTCTCTTATACACATCTGACGCTGCCGACGAATAGAGAGGTGTAG
>CAYSXF010000342.1:0-5393 GCA_964434815.1 uncultured Lentisphaeraceae bacterium | reverse complement strand
CCCTCAAGAACTTCGCCAAAGTCGATCTGAAACCGGGCGAGAGCCAGGTGGTGACCCTCACGGTCAAGCCGGGAGACCTCACCTACTTCGATGTCGCCGCGAAGAACTTCCGCGCCGACGCGGGCGCGTATGCCGCTGAAATCGGCGCCTCCTCACGCGACATCAAGGGCAAGGCCGCATTCACCCTTACGGGCGACTACACCGAGGCCGATTAAATCCCAAACCCGTGATTTTATGTCACTGCGAAGCGCGAACATGATTCGTGTTCGCGCATTCGTTTACAGCCCCGGAGACCTGTTCATGCGTTATCTGCCAGCCGCTTGTTTTGCCGCTCAATTTCTTATCTTACCCATCCATGCTCAAAGCGCGCCCATCAGCCCTTACGGCGTCTGCGCTCACCTCGCGCGCGGCGGCGAGTTCAAAACCCAGACTGAAGAGCTCGGCCTCATGAACCAGGCCGGCATCGCCTGGGCCCGCTCGGACTTCGACTGGAGCGGCGTGCAGCCCACGGCCGACACCTGGAGCTTCGAGCATCTCGATACCGTGGTCTCTAACGCCGAGAAGGCCGGCGTGCAGATGCTGCCGATCCTCGACTACAACGTCTCATTCGCCTATCCGGCCTACCTGCACCTCGACCAGTGGGAGAACTATGTGCGCACCTTGGTGGGGCGCTACCGCACGCGCCTGCCAGTCTGGGAGGTCTGGAACGAGCAGAACCTCGAAGGCTTTTGGAAGAACGCGAACCCGCAGGACTACCTGACGCTCCTCAAGAGAACCTACGAGACCGTCAAATCCGTCGACCCGAAGCTCACGGTCGCCGTGGGCGGCTTTGCGGGCGTCCCCACCAATTTCATCGACCGCCTCTATCAAGCCGGCGGCGCAAAGTATTTCGACATCATGAACGTCCACCCGTATGGCCATCCGTCCGAACCTGAAACCTATCTGGAAAATCAGCTTGCAGGGCTCAAGTCCACGATGGCGAAATACGGCGATGCGGCCAAACCCGTCTGGATCACCGAGATCGGCTGGCCCACCCAAAAGCAGCGCGCCGCCGCGCCGGGCCTGATCAAAGCCGGACTCAAGGCCGCCAGGCCCGACAAAACGGACGCCTGGCGCATCGCCGTCATCGACGATCCCTCTTTCTCTTCCGACCACTCGACGCCCTCGGACGCGATCCTCGACGCCGAACTGCCCGCCGACTCGCGCGTGCAGCGCCTCTCTATCGACGCGCTCTACGCCACGCTCGCAGCCTCAGACGTCGACGCGGTCGTCCTTCCCTTCAACGAGAACTTCCCGGCTGACGGCTTCGACAAACTGGTCGGCTACGTGCGCCGCGGCGGCATCCTCATCGAGTGCGGCGGCATGCCGGTCTGGAACCCCATGACGCGCGGCGCCGACGGCAAATGGACGAAATCCAAACTGTACGGCGAACAGTTCCGCGACCAGCTCCGCATCGGCGTGGAGGCCTGGTGGTACAAAAAGGGCGTCATCCCGGAAGAGCTAGCCGTGAAGTTTGTCGGCCCTGCGACTGGTATACCCCAGCCCGAAAAAGGCTTCACTGCCGAACGTTTCCTGACACCTCTCAAGTTCAAGGAGGGCGACCGCTTCATTCCGCTGCTCGCCGGAGAACACAACGGCTACACGGGCACGGCCGCCGCCGTCTTTGCGTTTAACAGCGACCTCAAAGGCGCGGTCATCGTCTCCGCCCTTTTCGAGCGCGGCCAACGCGGCAACAGCGAAGCCGAGCAGGCAATGATGCTGCCGCGCGCGCTGCTCATCGCCTACCAGCTCGGCGTCGCGCGCTCCTTCTGGTACGAGTTCCAGTCGCCCGAGACCGACGACCTCGACCAAGAGAGCCACTTCGGCGTGCTCCACCTCAACCTCTCGCCCAAGCCCGCCTACCTCGCTTTCAAGACGCTCACCGCCCAGCGCCCCGCTGGGTCGGTCGGCCTCAGCCTGCCTTGGAAATCGGCCGACGGCGCGCTTTACTACCCGCAGTGGCGGCTGCCCGACGGGCGCTCCTCCGGCGCGGTCTGGGCCTATCAGAAACCGGGCCTCTACAAGCTGACGTTCTCATGCAAGGGCGTGACGCTCACCACTCACACGGGTTCGACCATCGTCACTGCATGGGACAGAACAGCCTGCACCCTACCGCTGACCGGCGCACCCGTCTATTTCGCCGGCGCAACACTGGAAGAGATCTCCGCCGTAAAATAACATGCCGCGAACAAAAAGACCTTGGCAAACTGACGCGGACGCCTCGGGGAGGCGTCCCTATTGCAAAGGCCACCGAATAGTTCGCCTTGACTCGGCGGACCCCCTACCGGAGAGGCCCCGCGCGTGGTAGAGACAAGGGACGGTTCCCCGAACCGTCCGCCGGTCACCGCAGCGTCCGCCTGTAGAGAGAAGTCCCTACGCGCCCGGTGGCGTCCCTTCCTGCATTCTTGACTTCCTAATTCCAAATCCACTAAACCGCCTGACGCAACCTCTGACGTCGCCGACCGATTACTTTCTTGGCGACTTCCCGTCTTTCGTTGTTCTCAACACGGCGGCATTTCGGTTATAGTTTAGCTCATAACTTCATTACAGAAAGGACCACAGCCATGTTGTCAGAATTCGTCAAGAGCGCAGATTGGAAGAGTGAGAAGCACGTCCCCGTCATCGTGTGCGCGGACACAACCGCCGCCGGTGCGGCGCTGGACATCACCGTGACGGTCGGCAAGGAGATCGCCCACCCGAATACCACGAACCACCACATCGCCTGGATCGCGCTGCATTTCGTGCCGGCAGGCGCCAAGGCCTCGATCGAGATCACCCGGTGTGAGTTCAGCTCGCATGGCGCATCTGTGGAAGGCCCTGACAAAGGCCCGGCCTATACCGACAGCACACTCTCGATCCGCGCCAAGCTCGCGGTCTCGGGCACGCTGTACGCCACAGCCTACTGCAATATCCACGGTCTCTGGGCCTCAGAGAAGGTCATCACCGTCGCGTAAGCGGAACACGCACTGCCAAAGAAGGGACGCTCCAGTCCCTTTTCTTCAAGAAAAAGGTGCGCTTGCTGAGGCTGGCTTTTTCACGGGCGATCATGAACGGGCTTGTGACCGCAGCCACGTCTCAGCAAGGACTTGACGTATGACCTTCGGGAAACTCAACCTGTTTGCAACCGCCGCCCTGCTCCTGCTTCTGGGTCTGGCGCTGTATCTGCCGGGCCAGAGGAGCCTTCCGGTCACGGACCGGGACGAGGCACGGTACGCCCAGGCTTCCCGGCAGATGGTGGAAACAGGCGACTACCTGCGCATCCGGTTTCTCGACAAGGCACGCAACAAAAAACCGGCCGGCATTTACTGGCTGCAGGCCGCCGCGGTGCGGCTGACGGGAGAAGCGGGAGCTATCTGGCCCTACCGCCTGCCGTCGTTAGGCGCCGCGCTAGCGGCCGTGCTGCTGCTCTTTGCGCTGGCGCGCCGGGTGTTGCCCGCGCAGGCGGCATGGGCCGCGGCCGCTTTCGCCTCCTCTCCGCTTCTGGTGGTGGTGGCCCACTCCGCAACCACGGACGCCGTGTTGCTGATCACGGTCTGCGTGTCGCAATCCTGTCTGGCGTTGGTCTATCTGGCGCGACCGGACGGTCGCCCCTTTGGCCTGAAGACGCTGGCACCGGCCCTCGGCTTTTGGGTGGCGCTGGGCGCGGGCATCCTCGTGAAGGGCCCTATCACGCCGATCATCGCGGCTCTGACAGTCCTCGCTCTTTGTTTTCACGACCGCGACGCGCGCTGGCTGCGGCGGCTTTGGCCCGCGCTCGGCGTGCCCGTGCTGGTGCTGATCGTCCTGCCCTGGCTGCTCGCGATCCAGCACGCCACAAACGGCGCGTTCCTGCACGAATCGCTGGGGCAGGACTTTCTGGCCAAAGCGCAGAGCGTCCGCGAAAGTCACGGCGCCCCGCCTGGCTACTACCTGCTTGGCGCGAACCTGTTGCTCTGGCCTCTGCTGCCATTGGTGTGGCGCGGTTTGGGACGCGCTTGGATCGCGCGGCACGCCGATCCGGTCGCGGCCCTTCTTCTCGCCTGGGTCATACCGGCGTGGACCGTCTTCGAATTCGTGCCGACCAAGCTTCCGCACTATGTGCTACCGTTCTACCCGGCGCTTCTTCTGCTGGCGCTGCGCGACGCGGGAGGCGCAGAACCTGCCGGCCGCCTGTGGCGCGTAACCTGCCGCATCGCCGATGGCGCGTGGTGGCTGGTGGCGGTGCTGTGGGTGGCGGTGCCGCTGACAGCAACGTGGGCGTTCGGCCCAGCCGCATGGCCTGCCGCGGCCGGATGCGCGGCTGTGGCACTAGCTGCGACGGCCTGGATGAGACGCGAACGCTTACGTGGCGATAGGCAACCGGAACCCACGCGCTCCGCGCAGAGGCAGGTCGCAGCAGGCGTGGTCTTTGCAGTGATGTATTTCGGGTTGCTGTTCGGCGGTGTGTTGCCGCGGCTGGACGATCTTTGGCTGACTTCGCGCGTGGCGGCGATGGTCGCCGCGCATACGCCAGCTAACGCCGGACACAAGCCCGTGGCGTCGGTGGGCTACGAGGAGCCCAGCGTGGCGTTCCAACTCGGAAGCACGACCCGTCTGGGCGTAGGGGTGGCAGGAGCCGTCGCGCTGTTACAACAGGAGCCGTCCGCCTTCGTGCTGGTGCAGGACGCGCCACTGCCCGTGGCGGGGCGGACGTGGCGGGACCAGCTCAACGCGCTGTGTGCAATTCAGACGAAGGGGTGTAACCTCGCGAATTTCCTTGCAGCCGCAGAGCGGGCCGGGGTGCGCGTGCGCGAACTCGCAGCAGTGGAAGGATGGAACTATTCGCGCACGAAACGCGTGCGGGTGCTGCTCTTCAGCCGAGCGGAGGCAACACCGTGAGCGACCGCGCGACACAGGGCGCATGGGATTACTTTCGAGCGCCGGGCTTCTGTGCATTGCTTGGGGTGCTTGTGGCGATGGCTGCGGCAGGGCTGTGCGGCGCGGATGGGCTGGTGAAGCAGGCCTTACAAGCGCACACGCCCATATGGGCCTACGAGACGGCGAGATTCCTTGGGCGGTGTGGCCAAAGCGAGAAATATATCATACCCGCCGTCTTGATGCTGCTCTGGTGGTGGCGGGTGCGGCCCAACGCCAGGCTTCGCTGGGCATGCGTCTGGCTGCTGGCCACGCTGGCTGCCAGCGGGATTGTCACGCGCATACTGAAGATCGGGTTCGGACGCTATCGGCCGAAACATGGCGATGGCGGATTCACTTTCTTTACGTTAGACGCAAAGCTCAATTCGTTCCCGTCCGGCCACTCGTCCGACGCCGTGGCGCTCGCCACCGTGCTATGGTTCGTGTATCCGCCCCTGCGGCCTTTGTATGTGGCGTGGGCT
>CAYSXF010000341.1:0-5400 GCA_964434815.1 uncultured Lentisphaeraceae bacterium | reverse complement strand
ATTTCTGCCTGTCTCGTGGGCTCGGAGATGTGTATAAGAGACAGACCATACGCAGCGTCGTGGACTTGCCGCAGCCGGACGGGCCCACCAGCACGAGGAATTCGCGGTCAGCGACAACCAAGCTGAAACGGTCGACGGCGAGCGCCCCGCCCTCGTACCGCTTGCAGACGTTCTCTAAGACGACCTGAGCCATGTTTCTCCTAAAGCAGCATGCGCACGCCCGGCACGCGCTTCACAGCGGCGTCGAACGCGTGATGCTCGCTCTGACTCTGAATCTCGACCGACACGCAATAGGCTCGATACCGCCCCGCCGACGACGTCCGCGAAGCCGTCAGGGGCGAGGTGACCTTATAAGCCGCGACTGCCGCACACAAAGCAGCCTCGGCGTCAGCCTCGGCATCGGTGATGATCCTGAAATGGAACTCCGCAGGAAACGCGAGTTCCTGGTTTTGGGGGGCATTTTTCTGCGAAAAGGTGTCAGGGACTTTTATGCTCATGTGGTATCAGTTTAGCGAGTCCGCCCCGAGGCAACAAGTCCGCGTTCATTCTTTTCTCGGTGGGCTTCACTTCGTTCTTGCCCGCCCGGCACAATCACGGCATTATTATCTCATGCGAAAGTTGACTTTGTGTTCGATTTTTTTAGCGGCCACTGTGTTTTGCGGATGCGAGACCTACCTTTTCTCTCCGTACTTTACCGTGAAAGAATCGGGGCTGAACTGGATCGCAATACGCCATTACAACTACAAGACGACCCCCATCCAACGCGTGAATGTCCGGATCGACGGAAACGGGTTGGTCACGGTCCGCGAAGGCTCCAGCATGCTGGTCAACAACCCGTTCGCAGCGAACGCCAGCGATTCGCACTGGAACGACATCCGCGAGACCCGGATAACGCTCAGTCGCGAAGAGGTCGTACCGCTCTTCCAGATGCTCGTGGACAAGGGCCTGTTCAAAGAGCGGATCAAGATCAAGAATAACAGCGTCGCGACAAACGAGGCCATCTTCGTCTCCGCCAACATCGAAAGCAAAACGTGCGGCTCCGAGGACGATATTTTCGGAATCGATCCCGAACTGGCCGAACAACTGAAAGAGGTGACGCTGATGTTTTATCACCCCCAGCCCAAGCAACACCGCTAATCGTATGCCCACGCCTATGATGCCCCTCCAAACCCATATCCTTCGTCGTTTCGCGATCGCGGCTGCCCTAGCTGTTTCAGCGCACTGTGCCCACGGCGAACGTTCCTTTGTCGGCATTCTGGAAGCGGACAGTTATCAGAGCGTCATTTATGGTGCATCGGCGTTCAGCCGAGTCGCCGATCTGCCGATCGCCCTCGACCTGATTAACTCCACGCTGCTCATGAATCTCGCGCTGCCGTCCTTCAGCGGCGTGTCTTCTGCCGACACGATGCGCGTGGTGCAAACCGTCGATCCCAACTTGCCGCTGGGAGAAGGCAACCCAGCCAACGTTGCGATCATGCCGCTTTCGGACACAGGCGCCACGGTTCTCGGAACGTTCGCCTCCTCTTACGCGTCGCGCAAGGAAACCGGACCCATCCTCCTCTTCGAGCACCCGAAAGACACGAATCTGGCATCGCGCGTAGCCGTCGCCGTAACGGGCCGTTTCCTGCTCACCTCAACCTCCCGCGAAGCCCTTGCCTGGGCATGGGAAAACCGCTCCCGGCTGACCGAAGCGCCGCCCCAGACCATCCCTGGCACCCTCCGCATACTCGTTAACCCGCAGCGGTTGGCCGACATTCTCGGCACCCGCAGCGAAAAGGCCGCTTCGTTCGTCAACTTCGACAAGTTGCTCCGTGATTTCGACACGTTATCGTTTGCGCTCACGCTGGAGGGGCAGTCGATCACCCTCAACTTGCGCGGCAAACCCGTCGCAGGGAGCGCGCTTCAGTCGCTCATGTCTGCCTTGCGCCCTCCAGCCGCACATCTCTGGAACGGACCTCCCGACAACGCCTTCTTTGCCTCGCTGTCGGCCTGTGACAACCCTAAACTCTGGGACGCCTTTCTCGGCGATGAGAAGATTCCGCTGTTGCGCCCCGTCGCGGGTCTCGTCCCCGACGAGGCGTTCTCGGGCGACCGCCTGCTGTACCTTGCCCCGACGAAAGCGAAAACCGGACTCTGCCTCGTGCAAGTCGAACCTGTGAAAAACCCCGATGCCGCCCGTCTGGCCATCCAGAAGCTGCACACGGTCAAACTGGCCGACGGACTCGAGTTGATCCGCAAACCCGCGCGGCAGGCTGCAAACCTCCAGATCGAGTCCTACGAGGTGAACCTGCACCCGCCCGCCGCGCCAGCGAATGGCGGAAAGCCGGCAGAACCGTCCCTGGCTTTCATTGTGGCCTCGCTGTTTCTCAAGCAGGCCGTGCTCGAGGCGACTGTCAAGGACGGGTATCTCCTCACCGTTCTCGGCCCCGCCGACGTGATCGAAGATGAGTTGCCGAATCTGGCTTTCCGCGACAAAACGCTCAACCTTTGCCGCAAAATCAGCGCTCTGGGCGAGGCGCAGGACAGCAACCTGTATCTTGGCGCGTCACTGAATGTCGCCAATCTGTTGCGCCATATCGTCTCCATCTTGCCGGGCGTGAAGCCCGAACAGTTGCGCGTTCTGTCAAACGGCGGCGACGGCGCGACCTTCGGCATCAGCAAGGGCGACGGCCAAACGCTGACCGCCTCGCTCCGCATCCAGTCGAATGAAATCGCGGCCTTGCAACGCATGAACCGCGACGGGCGCGAGGTCTTGCAAGAACTCTTTTTTCAGATATTCTCGAGCCAGATGATGAATCAGCGGGCGACGCCCGCTGATGTGAAAAAATAAGGCACCTAAAGCAATTTAATTAAATGTGTAGCCGTTCCGGGTAGGGACGCCTCCCCGAAGCGTCCGCGGCGGGTTCGGGGAACCCGCCCTACCTAATGTCTGACAACGGCCACATTTTAACTTAATCCGCTCAACCTTGCCCTGCAGCGGGCTGCGCCACGGACTCCAGCTCGTCCGCCACGTGGCGGGCCGCGTCAGGCACCACCATGGCTCGCAAAGCCTGTCGCATATGCGCCAGCGCTGTGGGATTGTTCTTCCTGTTCAGCACGTACCGCATGATCGACCGCGCCGTCAACTCGCTTTGAACCCCTTCGTCCGCGCCTCCGCACCGGACGAACGCCGCAGCGTTCAGGTGCTGATGATTGCGCACGGCGGAAGGCAGCGGAATCAGCAGGGCAGGCTTTTCCAAGAGGCACAGCTCAAAACACGTCGACGCACCGGCACGGCAGATCACAAGGTCCGCGGACGCATAGGCCCGCCCCATTTCTTTGATGAATGCGCACACCATAGAAGGCACGTTGGCCTCGCGGTAGGCAGCCCCGACGCGCGCCTCGTCGGCTAAGCCGCATTGGTGAATCACGAACAAGTCATTCACATCCGCCTGCTTGAGCAGACACATCGCCTGGGAGACCAATTCATTGACGCGGCGCGCGCCCTGGCTTCCGCCGGTCACAAGCACGGTGAACGCGCCATCTGGAATTTCAGGGAAGCGCGGCTGTCCCGCCAAATCGGATCGCACGGGCAGCCCGGTGTAAGCCACTTTGCGGTTCGGAAGCCACTTGGCCGTCTCCTCGAAACTTGTGGCCGTCAAAACCGCCAAGCGCGAAAGAGTCTCCACCGCCTTGCCCGGCACGGCATTGGCCTCGTGCAGAACCACCGGCACATGGTTCATGCGCGCCGCGAGCACCGGCGGAAGGCTGGAGTAACTACCCATGGCCAAGAGCGCATGCGGCCGCACCCGTTGAATTCCGCCCATGCAGCGGAAAAACGCCCGCGCCAAACTCGGAGCCGCACGCAGCGAGAGCTGCCGCGCGCCCGTCGAGAAAACGGCGCCGTCCCAACTGCTCAAAGCCGAGGACTCGATGTCGCGGCCCGAGAACCAGACTTCCACCTCGTGCCCACGCCTCTTCAACTCCTGTGCCACAGCTAACCCAGGAAATACATGGCCGCCCGTTCCTCCGCACGCCACAACGAACGTCATACTTTGCTTCCTTCTCTTTCCGTGAACAAAACGCGGACCATCCATCGTGCGGCGCTTACGGCCTGCCGCGGTGACGGCGCAGCCGCATGTCGCCGACCAGTTCCTTCAGCGCGCCACGGCAGAACACCGCCAGCAAGGCGGCATACACCGAAGCGCCGGCTGCCATCGCGCCAGCCACAGCCGACAATTCCACGAGCTTGTACGCCCAACCCGCTTCCGTCAGGAACCCGCTGATCAACTTTTCAGCATAATACGCCACTGCGCCCATGACCAGCGAAAGGACGATCAGCCGCACAACGACCGGGATCACGGCGTGGAAGCGCGGAGCGCCGAATTTCTGGTGCAGCACGCGCGCGAGCATGACGCAGTTGACGAAGCTGCTCAGCACCGTTGAGACCGCCAGACCCATATGCTTCCACCCGTCAGCCCACGTGAAAACGAAAAGCAGGTTCAAGCAGAAGTTCAGCGCCACGCAGACCACGCTGCACTTCAGAGGCGTGCGCATGTCCTTGAGCGCATAGAAGGCCGGCGTCAGCGCTTGGTAGAAACTGAAGAACAGCAGCCCCGGCGCATAGCCCATCAGCGCGCGCGACGAGTAAAGGGCGGACAGCGCATCGAATTTTCCCGAATGCCACGTGTAGAGAAGATTGATGACCGGCAGGGCAAGCACGGTCAGCCCCACGGACATCGGCACCATGATCACCGCGATCGTGCGCAAGGCCCGCTCGAGTGTCGACCGCAAGATCTCGTGGTCGTTGTCGGCCGCATGCTTGGCGAACGTCGGCAGCAGCACCGTCGCAAACGCCGTGCCCACGAGCCCCAGCGGCAAATACGTCACGCGTTCCGCATACTCCATGGCGGAGGGCCCCCAGGTGCCCGCATAAAGAGCCAGCAATCCGTCGACAAGCAGATTGATCTGTACGGTGCCCATGCCGATGGCCATAGGGGCCGACTGGCGCAGCACTTTCTTAACCCGCGCATCGCTCAGCCAGTCGAACCTGATTTTCAGCGGCACGCCCTGCTTTCGCAGCGTCGGCAGCAAGACGCCGACCTGAACGAAGCCCGCGGCCAAGGTCGACCACGCCACAACCCCGATGCGCACGTCCAAATCCTTCGCCACGAACGGGCAGATGCACACCAGCGCGAGAATCCAGACGATGTTCAGGAAAATCGGCACCAGCGCGGACATCATGAACTGCCGCAGCGTGTTCAGGATGCCGATCCCCAGCGCAGCCAGACAGATCAGCGGGGCGTAGAACAGCGTGATTCTCAACAGCGGATAGACCGCCTCGGCGCGGGCGTTGTGAGCCATCAGATGCTGCAAGCCGAGGGACAGCAGAATACCCAAAGCCGTGACGGACCCCAGCAC
>CAYSXF010000340.1:0-5408 GCA_964434815.1 uncultured Lentisphaeraceae bacterium | reverse complement strand
TACACCTCTCTATTCGTCGGCAGCGTCAGATGTGTATAAGAGACAGGCAACGCCCTGTCAGCACCTGCGACTGCGCGACGGGCCTGAAACCTTCCGGTGACGCGGGCGCCACTACCCATTTGCCGTTCTCGCTCAGGGCCAGCAGATTGCCGTCCGCTACCAGCAGCGAACCGCGCCTTACCCCGCGCTCAGCCCATTTCAGTTCGCCGGTGGCCCATTCGACGCAGCTCAGGTCCGCATCGTTGAAGCCGTAAAGATACCCCTTCCACAACACGGAACTGTTAAGCGGCGTCTTGAGATTCTTGTTTCGCCAGAGTTCACGCGGCGGATTGACCGTGACGTCGTAGAGCGCACAGCCTGAATTGTTGCCGGACGAGACGAACAGTTTGCCCTCATGAATAATGGGGTCGGCCGCGTTCATGTCCCACTCTGTATGCCACGGAACGTCCCAGAGCCGCTTGCCCGTGCCGGCCTCGACGCCGATCACCGCATGTCCCGAAAAGAACGCCAGCGCCGCCGTCGGACCCGCGCTGAACGGCACGGGCGATGAGTAGCCCGGATGCCCCGCCGGACTCTGCCACACGACTGAACCATCTTTCTTGTCGAGCGCCATTCCGGCTTGGCCGAGGCTCATATACAGGCGGCCTCCCGCGACCAGCGGCGAGCCCGCGTAACGCCAGGTGTTTTTCCAATCGCCTTCTAGACGTGGCCACAGGTCGAATTTCTTCTGCCAGATAACATGGCCGTTCTGCGCGTCCAAACAGAGCAGGTCGCCGCTCTTGCTAAACGTGTAGACTCGCCCGTCATCGACAGCCGTCGTGGAACTCGGACCGCCCTCGTACGAGAGCGGCTGAGGGTCGCACGGGTAGCTGTGCCGCCAAAGAACCATTCCCTTTACCGCATCGAAGCAGAAGACCGTATCGGTGCCATCCGAATTGCCCATCGTGTAGGCCCGCCCGGCAGCGACCGCAAACGAAGAGAAGCCTTTCCCGACCGACGCTTTCCACAACACTGGAAGTTTGTTGGTCTCCCATTGCCAATTCAGCCCCGTCTCCGGCGAGATGCCGTTGCGGTCAGACCCTCGCCAGCATGGCCAGTCCACGCCGTCGGCAAGCGCCGTCAAGCAGATCAAGGCACCCGCCCAGAAAGACGCTAGCGCAGCTACTTTCATGCTCGTCAACTCCCTTCCCTATTCGGCTAAACGCTGTACTGCGGGATCTTGAGTGTCTCCCCGCCCTTGAGAGCAGACTGGTGGGCGATGATGCCCGGCACCGTGGTGTTCAGCGCGCACGCCACATCCACGCACGGCTTGCGGTTGAGCAGGATGGCCGTGATAAAGTCATCCGTGAGATAACCGTGCGAACCGCCATGCCCTCCGGACGGCATCTTCGGCGGCAGTTGTGGCTTGTCCTGACTGACTTTCTTCATGTCGGCCAGACCGTCATAGCTCTCTTCGAAGCTGCCCTTCTGACCGTGCACGCGTCCCTTCTCGCCGTGCCCGCCGGGCATGTCCCAGCCCACAGCCATCCGCGCCATGCCGCCCTCGCTGGTGCGGAAAAGAGCGACTTCCGTCGCGAAACAGTTGCCGTACCGGTTCTTTCCCGGCTGGAACGCCGGGAGCAGGCTCGGCATCGCCAGGCATGAGACCTCGGTGAACGTGCCGCCTGTCACACAGGTGTAGAACGCATTGGAATGAGTCGGATAATACTGCGGCGGCAGCCCCACGCGCCACTCCTGGTACGACCCGATGGGCTCCGCCATGTAGTGGTAATACTCGCCCTCCGTGTAGATCATCTTGCCGAAGCCGCCCGCCCTGTAGATCTCGCGCATGGCGTAGCACTGCGAGCGGAAAGCGGACGTCTCGTTGAGCGCGTAAATCAGACCCGTCTTCTTCACGGTCGCGAGCAGTTCGTCCGCCGATTCAAGCTGCTCCGCGCCGAAGACCGCAGGCACGGCTGAAACCACATGCAGGCCGCGTTTCAGGCTCGCGATGCAGAGCCGCACATGGCTCGGCGCGTCCGTGGCGATATAGATGGCCTCGATCTCCTTGTCTTTCTCCAGCATCTCCTCGCAAGAGGCGTACGTTTTTTTCGCCCCCGTCACCTTCGCGAGCTCCGCACACCGGTCCGGCAGCAGGTCGCTGGCCGCCACGACCTCCACGTTCGGATGATTCTGAAATCCGAACTCGGCTCCGAACCTGCAGACGCCGTAGCCGACGATGCCCACCTTGACCTTGCGGTCTGAAACAGGCTTCCACGCAACCGAATTGACTTTGCCAGCGTTCGTCTCATCGAACCCTGCGATCGGCTTTTCGGCGGCACGCCCTCCAAAGGCCACGCCGCCCGCGCCGACCGCCGCACTCATAAAAAATTCCCGCCGCGAAAACGAATGTGCCATCTCACACCGCCTTTCTAATGGTCAGTATCATACACTTATTCAGAGCCTTTGCCCAATCCCGCAATCACCGGAAAAGGAGATAGCTCATCGGTTCAACCGATTTCCCCATATGCGCGTAGGCTGTAGAACCGTAGTTGGAGATGATCTCCGCGCCATTCGAGAAGGCCGTGCGGAACACGTCGGGCGCAAGCTGCTCGTGCTGTTCCATGAACTCAAGCTGAAGATCCGCGAGCGCGCTGAACTCGTCGCAGCCCTTTTTGACCACCCCGGCGGCCTGCGCCAGCTCCGCGTCTGTCGCGCAAGCCAGGTCCGCGTCGCCCATCCAGTTCTTGTTGTCCGCCTTGAAGCGCGAGTAGAAGTAGTAGACCGGACGCCCATTGAACTCCGCCAGCTTCGTCTGCGTCACCCTGTCTTTGGCCGACGCGTTCACAGTTTCTGTGAAAGGATTGCTGAGAATGATGCCGTTGTAGACGAGCTGCCAGATGGGGATCAGCCGGTCGTGCAGCGGATTTTTTTTACCCGAGAGCCCGTTGAAGTAGACATAGAGCACGTAGTCCAAATTCCCGCAGGCGAAGTCGAACGCGCCCTCCGAGGCGACGCCTCCGATGTGGTCTTTGCAAGACTGCAATATCCGGTCGAACCAAAAGGCGCTATCCTTCGAGGTGCATGGGTGCTGCGGATCTTGGCAGCGCGGCGGCGGCAAAATCGTAATTACGTCAATGTAGTGCAGCCCGCGGAAACCTAAGTCGGCTACCTTCGCGATGTCCTGCGGGTAGAAACGCTCGTAGGACCGTTGCGGGCAGAGCGCATACATCTGGCCCCCGCTCCAGACCGCGTTGGAGAAGGGCTTGCCGTCCGCCTTCTTCACCGTCAGAGCAGGATCCCAGCAATCCGCAATGCTGTACCCGTCCGAGCTGTTGGTGTGACCTACGATCTGATAGCCCATGCGCTGCGCCTTCTTGATCAGCGCGCGGAGCTTCGCCTCGCCGCCCAGCCCCTCCTCGACAGGGAAGATCTGCGGCCAGCGGCCGTCATGGCCCTTCTGGTTCCATCCGACTAGACAGATCTCAGCGTGCTTGACACCTGCCTTTTGAAACGCGTCCAGAATGTCGCCCACGCGGTCAAAGGTCACCACCGCCTTCATCGGCGGCTCGGTTGCAACCGTCTGCTCTAACACCGGGCTCGGCGCGGGTTTCCAGCCTTGGCGGATGCGGATTTCCAAACTCCTTGCGGCATAGGCCAGTTCGGGATGCTCCTTCATCCGCTCCTTGATCGGCTTGCAGACGCCGCGCGCAAGCTGATAATTCCGGTAGGCGCGCGCCATACCCGCATAGTCCGCATCCTTGCCGGAGAGCAGGTGGTAACGGATCACGATGTCGTCTGACGGAACGAACCCCGACACCTGGAAGCGCGGCGCGACCGTGTAGCGCCCGTCCTTGCTCCGAACGGTCAAGTCGTATTCGAAGCGCAGGGTAGCAACGATTCCGACAAAGGTCGCGCGCGGTGTCTTCATGCCGTAAATCGGCATGAAATTCCGGCCGTAGAAAGTGCCGGGGCCGGCCACGGTGCAGACGCCGTTCGTCAGTCGGAACGTGCCGAGATAACCGTCTGGCGTGACATAGTAGCCCGGCTCGCCGACATGGGCCGAGGCGAAATCCGGAAGCACTTGTACAGTGTCCACGCCGGGCGGCAGTTCGCTGCGCTTGACGATGACACTCAGAACGCCATTCGCGTCGGGCTCACCTGCGACCTGCCGCTGCTCTTCGTGCTTGTCTTTGAAAGTGAGCGTCAGCTCGACTTGCGCGGCCAGCGCCCCGCACGCGCACAGACAGGCTAACGCCCCTATTTCGCATCGCTTCATTTTCCGAATACGACCTTGCGGATCGCCTTCAGGTAAGCGCCGTCAGGATCGTCCTTGCATGGCACAAGCCAGCCGCCCTCACCGATCTCGTTCCACGCGTAAATGATCGCCAGACGGTCTTTGGTCACCGCAGTCGGATTCGCCTCCATCCACTTCACCATGCGCTCCAGCAAGCCGCCGAACTGCTCGGGCGTGGCTTTCTCGAAGTACCACGAGACCGGCACGCCCTTGCCGAACCCCTCGCCGTTCGGCGCCTCCCACGGGCGCCGGTCCCAGCCCTGCGTCGCGACAGGAACGAAGGCCTGTCCCGGCGCGGCCTGCCACGCCTGCTCGTCCGCATCGACGATCTCCTGATACGTGTGCTTCTCTGATTTCTTGCTTGTCCACGAGCCCTTCGGCGTCACGTTGTACTGCGTCTTCAGCGCGAAGCCGTCCTCCGGCTTGCCGTTTCCGCAGCAGGCGACCGCCACGCCGGGGAACCCCGCTTTGCGCGCCGCCTCCTGAAGGTAGGCCAGCCCCGCTTTGTTCGCGCCGCCCGGCGAGAAAATGACCAGCACCGGCTTGCCGTCCTCGCGCAGATACTGCGGATGCTTGAAGATCGTGATCCAGTAATCCGCCGCTTGCTTCCACGCGTCCAGGCCGATGATCTCGTAGCCGCCGTGGTTCGCCACCAGCAGGCTGAACTCCATCCGGCTGTTGTTCTTCGCCTGCATGAACAGGCGCATCGGCAAGTGCTTCGGATCGGCTTCAATCTCTTTGACGTTGATCGGCTTCTTGTTGTCATGCCAGTACCAGCAGAACGAGAAATAGGCGACCCCGTTGTCAGCCGCGAGAGCGATCTGACGCTCCATCAGCTCCTGCGTGTCATCGCGCCAGCCCCAGACCGGCGTGCGGCCCGCATACTCGGTCGCCAATTTCTTCGTGTAATGCGTCGGCATCCCCTTGGCCCACGCGTTCGAGACCGAGCCGTCGTCGTAAGGGCACTTGCCCGCCCATCCCGCGAAGTAATACGCGCCGAGCTTGATCCGAGGCTGGGCTGGCGCCTGCGCACGCGCATCAACCATTATCAAACCGCACAGAACCGCCACCTCTAACAACATAACAGCTGTCTCTTATACACATCTCCGAGCCCACGAGACAGGCAGAAATC
>CAYSXF010000339.1:0-5416 GCA_964434815.1 uncultured Lentisphaeraceae bacterium | reverse complement strand
GTATAAGAGACAGCTCTGGCCCGCCTTCTGGATGATGCCCGATCGCGGCGGCACCGGCCCGCAGTGGCAGCGCTCAGACACCAAAAGCGGCGGCATGGAGTTCGACATCATGGAGCATCTCACCCGCTGGGGCGCGAACCGCTTCAACATCGCCATGCATTGGGACGGCTACGGTAAGGAGCACAAGAGCATCGGCTCAACCTGCGTCTACTTCACTCCAGACAAAGACGGGTTCGTCACCTCCGGCCTTCTCTGGGAACCGGGCTTACTGGTTTTCTACTGCCAAGGCCGGGAGATCGGCCGCTGGGCCGATGAGCGCGTCGCCAGCGTGCCGGAGGACATCATGTTCACTCTTCCCGCAGGCGGCTGGGACAACGACTGGCTGGATCACGCCAAGCTCCCCGACGAATTCCTGATCGACTACGTCCGCGTGTGGCAGCGCGCCGACCGGCTAACCGACTAACGCGATACGTGCAGATGGAGTCCTTCCCATGAACCGACGCGAATTCTTGAGAGTTCTGACATTGACCGGCGCAGCGTGCCTGACCGGCCGCGCCGATGAACCTCGCGACAAGCCGAACATTCTTCTGCTGTTCACCGACGACCAGACTTTCGATTCCATTCACGCCTTAGGAAACAGCGAAATCCGAACCCCGAACTTCGACCGCCTCGCAACCTCTGGCACCGTTTTCAAGAACTGCTATAACCAAGGCGGCTGGCACGGCGCCGTCTGCGTCGCGAGCCGCACGATGCTCAACACAGGGCGCTTCCTCTGGGAGGCTTGCGCGACGGAGAAACACCTCAAAGAAGAGGCCGCCCAAAAGCGTCTCTGGCCGCAGCTCATGCGCCAGGCCGGCTACCGGACGTTCATGACCGGCAAGTGGCACGTCACAGACGTCCAGCCAGCCGAACTTTTCGATGAGGCGCGTAACGTCCGCCCCGGCATGGCGTCTACGTGCGACGCGGCATATGAGCGCCCCAAGGAGGGCGAACCCGACCTTTGGCAGCCGTGGGACGAGTCGCGCGGAGGCCATTGGCAGGGCGGCAAGCATTGGAGCGCCGTGACCGCCGACGATGCCATCGCCTTCCTCAATTTGCCGAAACAGGCCAACAGACCTTTTTTCATCTATGCCGCTTTCAACGCGCCTCACGATCCGCGCCAGAGTCCCAAAGAGTTCGTCGATCTTTATCCGCCGGACAAAATCGCTCTGCCGCCCAACTTCCTGTCTGCAAATCCGTACAAGGATGCCATCGGCTGCGACCATTCGCTGCGCGATGAGAAGCTTGCGCCTGAACCGCGCACGCCGCATGCCGTTCAAGTCCACCGCGCGGAATACTACGCGCTCATCACCTACCTCGACCAGCAGATCGGCCTCGTGCTGGACGCGCTGGAGAAGTCCGGTCAGGCGGCTAACACCTGCGTTTTCCTCACGAGCGATAATGGCCTTTCGGTGGGGCAGCACGGCTTCATGGGCAAGCAGAACATGTTCGAACACAGCATGAAGATTCCGCTGATTGCATCAGGCCCAGGCATTCCGAAAGGCAAGCAGATCGACGTGCCGATCTACCTGCAGGACATCATGCCCACCGCGCTCGAACTGGCAGGCGCAACGATCCCCGCCTATGTGAAATTCAAGAGCCTGCTGCCCCTCATCCGCAGCGAACGTGCGACGCAGTACGACGCCATCTACGGCGCCTACATGCAGCTTCAACGCATGATCCGCGTCGGCGACATGAAGCTGATCTGGTATCCGCAGCCGAACGTTTACCTGCTCTTCGACCTCTCTAAAGACCCGCGCGAAATGCAAAACCTCGCCGACAGCCCGGCGCATAACGAAATGTTGTCCAAACTGAAAAGGCGTCTGTCCGAGCTTCAAAAAGAGATGGGCGATCCGTGTCGGACCTGCGGCCAGAAGTGACCTAGCCGACACATCATTTTTTCGGGGCGGCGAGATGGGCGCGTTCAGGATTTCGGGCCTGCCATAGACGCCAACCGTAGGGCTGTGTCCATGCCGTCTCGTATTCAGGCTCGTTGCTCAAGCGGTTGGTCGTCCGCTTCGAGGACGTCACCGCCGCACGCACATAGAGGTCGTCCGCCTCCATCTTATAGGACGCTTCGGTCGCATCTTCCGACTTCATTGTCTTGCCGATGGCGTCCGAATACCGGACGCCTTTCCTGCCTGGCTTCTTGTCTTTGGCAGGATCATTGAAAGCCTCTGTGGTCCGGTCGAACCCCGCCTTGGTGGCGACGAAACGGATATCGTAATGCAGCCCCGCTTCAGGCTTAACTTTCACCTTCAGAGTGCCTGTATCGGCATCGAAAGTGAGATCCGCCAGTGTCACGCCGGTAGAAGCGTAGAAGTCGCCGCGATACATGGCCTGAACCAGCGCGTCGGGCGCCAGCCGCGCGGCTCGCACGCAGATCCAGCCCTCGCCCGGACGCGCGGGCCCTTTGGTGTCGGTGTAGTTGTGCGCATCGTCCGTCGCCGTGCCGAAGACTGGATCAAATCCATCCTCTACGCGGAATGCGTTCACAATATCCCAGAATTTCTCCATTGAGTACCATGCCGGATTGGCCGGGAACGAAGGCCCGCCATCGACGTTGCACAACTCGAAGAAACGGATCTGCGGCAACCCGATCAGCACCTCCGGCAGAATATCGAAGTAAGGCCATGTGGGGTGATTCAGCATAACGAGCGTCGGCACTTCCTGCTCCGCGCCCCACTGCCGGACGGCGTCGTCGATGCGCATGAACGTCTCAGACGGCGTGCTCCCATAGCGAAAAGCGATGGTGTCATTCACATTGACCGCGTTCATGTGCACCTGCAAGCCGCCAATCACCTGGTTGAGTTCATGGCCTGGAACCATGAGGAAGGACTCGGGCTGGTCGAACAACCGCTTGAGCTCCCACACCGTCTTTAGCTTCATGAACTCTTTGCCGCCCTCCTTCTTCACTTCTGCGCTTGCCGGATGACTCGAGATGTAGCGATCTGCCTGCAAACGCGAAAGCTTCTTCGAGCCGATCTCGACGCTGGCGTTCGGGTCGATTTGCAGCGCCTGATGATCAGACAGGCAAAGGAACTGGTATCCGTTGTCGCGATACCACGCCGCAGCGTCCTCTGGAAAAACGTTGCCGTCGCTCCAAAGCGAGTGCGCGTGCAGATTACCGCGATACCAGTTTTCCGCCTCCGCACCGAAAGAAACAGCCAATGCCAACAAGCTGACCAACCTGAATTTCATCGTGATCTCCCAATTGAAAGCAAGATGCTCTGTCACCATTCCCCTATCGCACGCACGAGGCACGCTTCGAAGGCCACACCTTCAGCCCAACCGTCCAGCGCAATCTCGCGTGACTCACCCGGCAACAGATTGAACCAGCCGTTCGAGAAATAGGCTGGCAACACCCGGTTACCCGTGGCCACCTCGGTCATCTGTAGTCTGACCGCTCCCGCCACTCCCGCGCCCGTGTTAGCGACTCGGACACGCGCGCGCCTGGCACCGTCCGGCACGACCGTCACTTCGAGCGAAGGCTTGCCCGCCGTAGAAAATTTGTGGAACTGGTCTTTGCCAGGCAGCCAGTAGTCGTTCAGTGCAACGGTCTGCCCCGCGGCGTCGATCAGCGTGAGTCGCGCCAGCACCGGCTCATCGGACTGAGGCAACTCCGCCACAAAACAATCGGCTTTGCCGTTGGCCGGCACCGACACCGGCTGACGTTGCCGTTTACCGACTTCGCGCCCGTCCATCCCATAGAAAGTCAGTTGCGCCACGGCGTTCGGTACTGGCGAGCGCGTCACGCTCAGAGCAACAACTTTGCGGTCATGCGCGTTCATTTGGATATGAATCGCGTTGCATGCCTTCTTCGCGCCAAAGTAGGCGCCTGTGGTTTCGAAGTCGTATGAGTAGAGCTGCCAGATCATACTCGGCCATGCCGGATGGCTCATCCAAAGCAACAGCCCGCTCGTGTTCTCCCATAGCCTGCTGTTCCATGCCTCGAACATGGCTCGGAAGCTCTCGTAGTTTACAAGCTGCGCCCGGCGGCAGAAAGCCTCAGCGTTCGCCGGTTCTCCGTAGCGCTCAGCAATCGCCTTGCGGTACTGCGACTGGCCCTGTTCCGCGTGAAAGTCGTGGTAATACCAGACGTCGCCGATCGGCCACAGATCCTCGGCGGGGACGAACGCCTTGAGCGTCTCAAAAGTCGGCACCGCGAAATTACCCAATTCGGTGTTGAAGCCGAACGCGAGTTTCGTGAAGAAATCGGACACGTTTTCGCGAAACGCCCACGGACCGCTCGGACGCAGGTTCTGGAGACGCGAGTTGCCGTGATAATAGCGCGTAGTATCCTCGCTCGCCAGCAGCGCGGCGAGCTGCGGCTCAAGCTGGTCGTTCGCCCACCCCTCGTTCCGCGGACACCAGATGGCCAGACTCGGATGATTCCGGTAGCGCCTCACCGTGTCGCGCACGTTGGCCAGAAAGAGCGCGTGGTCGTTGGGATCCAGATTATACGTCTGTGTGGAACACCAGAAATCGTTCCAGATCAAAAGGCCATACTCGTCGCACAGCTCGTAGAACGCCGGCTCCGTGTTTTCGCCGGTCCAGTTGCGCACCATGGTGAAGCCCGCGTCGCGGTGGAGACGGATCGCCGGTTCAAGGCGTGCGCGCGACACCCGCTTCAGCGCGTCGTCCATCCCCCAGTTGCCGCCGCGGCAGTAGATCGGCACCCCGTTAACGCAGACCACCAGATACGGGCCCATCTTCGCGTCCGATGCCGGTTTCAGCAGCGAGGCGTCCGCGCCCGCGCACAGCTTCGGCACGCAGACCTTGCCGTCAACCTCACGCCGGTCCAGATTGTTGATCAGCGGCTTGCCTTTGGCGTAAGCGACGAGCGGATTCAGCTCCACGCGCCAATCCTTGCGATCCGGCGTATCCACGGTCATCGTGTAAGTGAGTTCGCGCACGCCGAAACGCGCCGAAACCGTGTCCGACGTCTGCCCGCCCAGCGTCATGCGCAGGGTCGCCACGTACAGATCCGGAGCGCCGTAACCGTTGGGCCACCAAAGCCTCGGATTCGCCAGCGTCAATGCCGGACAGCTCTTTGGCGAAAGCTCCACCACGCGCGTTTCGCCGGCCGCCAGAGTGACCGGCTGGCTCACGCGCACCGCCGATGACCCCGCATCGGCCGCGGGCTTCCATGCCTTGATCTCAGCCTCAAGCAACCCTTGACGCGCCTCATTCGAAGTGTTGCGAACACTCACCCGCAGCGTGACATCCGCGCGGTCCGTGGCAGGCAGGGGCAAGTCCGTGAGCACCTGCGGATCGGCAAGCGTGACCTCACCCGTGAGCCTCAGCCTCACGTCCTGCCACAGCCCCATATCTGTCTCTTATACACATCTCCGAGCCCACGAGACAGGCAGAAATC
>CAYSXF010000338.1:0-5421 GCA_964434815.1 uncultured Lentisphaeraceae bacterium | reverse complement strand
GGCTGGCAGCGAGACGTCGATGGATGTGGACGCCAACCTCACGACAGCGGATCTCGCTATGATGATCGACGGCGAGCCGCTGGCGCTGAAGCCGGCCCCCTCGCTGGCGTTCAAAGCCAAGTTCCCTTACGGCGCGTGGCCCGAGGTCGAGGCCTTCACTCTCAAGGCGCCGTTCGCGGATGTGTATGCCAGCGGGCGGTTCGATGCCGCCGTCGTGAAGGGCAGGCTGGACCTGACGCTCCTCTCCCGCGATTTCAAGCGGATGATGAAGACTGCGCCGCCGATGGTGGGTGCGGTCTACCTGGACATGGCGACCAAACTTGAAGGCGACCGCGTGGCCGTGACCGCGCTCCTGAAGGTTTCGGATTTGGCGGCGGAACTGATGCCGGGGCGGCGCGTCGTGGTGCCGCAGGGCGCTCTGAAAGCCGACATGTATGTGCCAATGCTGGACGGCAAGCCTGAGCGCGAGATTCAGGATGCGAGCTTTGCGTTCACCCTCGAGAGCGGCAGGCTGTATGGCGGCTGGCGGAGGCTGTCTCCGGCGCAAGGCGACCGCACGTTGGCGCTGCGGGGCTTCACGATGACCTGCGACATGGAGCTGGGAAGCGTGCGGCGGCTGTTGGGCGGCTTCATCCCCACGCCGGCGCAGCGGCGCATGTCCGAGTGGCAGGGCCATGTGATCGCGAACGCGACAGCGGAAGCGGCCGGCGGCGTGGTGAAAGCGCGCATGAACGCGGCGGGGCAGCAGATTGTGGCAGGAACCGGCGACGGCGTGTGGCGCGTGCCGGATGTCCGGCTGGAGGGGTCGCTGACGCAGAACAGCCAAAAAGAAGGTTTGCGGTTTGAATCAACAGTGACAGGCAGCGGTGCGCTGGAGCGCGACGGCGCAACGGTGTTTGCCGAGAAGGAGGCAAGCCTTGCGGTGGAGGCCCAGTTCGCCACAGACTACAGCAGCGTGCAGATTTCGAAGGCGGATCTGACATCGAGCCTCTTTGACGTGCAAGCTCAGGCGGATGTGACCGAACTGTCGACGCGCTGCGTGATCGCGGCGAAAGGCAAAACGTCGGTGAACTTCGCTGCGGTGACCAGCCTGCTGGAGGCGAAGGGCATCGATCAGTTTCAATTGACGGGACGGGAACGGCGCGAGTTCAACTTCGCGTCGCCGCTGGCGGGCGGCATGGCGACGATCTTCTCTGACGGCGAGTTCTCGGGCGCTGCGTTTGTGGGCTCGTTGAAGGGAATGGGGCTGAACGCGGGATCGGCTAACGCGACCCTCCGGCTGTCGAAAGGCCGGCTGAAGGTGGCGTACGAACCCGCGCTGAACGAAGGCAAACTGCGGCTGATCCCTGAGATGACGGTGGAGCGCGGGACAACGACGCTGAGCTTCCCCGCGCAGACGCGGCTGCTGGAGAACGTGAAGATCACGCAGGAGATGGTGGATCAACTGCTCGTGAACGTGAACCCGCTGTTTCAGGGAAGCGTTGTGCAGAACGGAACGGTGACGCTGGATCTGAAAAGCTGCCGGATGGAATCAGGGGCGACGCCGGCCAATAGCGTGTCAGCGGACATCGGGATTATGTTCAAGAATCTCAAACTGGAACTCGGGCCGTCTCTGCGCGACCTGCTTGCGACGCTCAAGGTGAAAGACCGGCTGTACAGCGTGGAGCAACTGCCGATCCATGCCGTGGTGAAAGACGGCCGCATCACTGTGGACCCGATCCGGATGGTGATCGACAAGCAGCCCGTGATCTTCAGCGGCTGGGTGGCGTTCGACCAGACGATGAAGTACTTGATCGAGGTGCCGCTCACGGACCGCATGACCGGGGGAACGGGAGGAAAACTGCTCAAAGGGATGTCGATCAAGATCCCTGTGACCGGCACCGTGAACGCGCCGCAGCTTGATACGAGCGTGCTGCAGAACACGGTGGGCAACCTTCTCAAGAACACGGTCGGCGAACATGCCGTGGAGAAGATGGGGACGTTTCTGGAGAAGCTGCAGAAAGAACTGCAGAAGTAGGCGGCGGTTCGGGAAGATAGGTCACTACGAAACACGAAAAGCGCGAAACGGAATATTGCCCAATACCACTGTCGAAAAGGATTTGGACTTAATCAGGTAGGGGCAAGCGTCCCCGCTTGCCCGGACGGGCGAGGACGCCCGTCCTTACCCTTCGGCATGCGTCATGCATTTCTGGTTCAAGCTACGGATTGCACGGATTTCGCGGATGAGGGTTGCCATAGGTGTCTACACCGCCAAAAAAGACAAGATCCCTCTCCGCGCTATCCGCGAAATCCGTAGCCTCTCGCTGTTTCCCTCTGCGGTTTCGGACAGTACAGAGCGTAAGACTCAAGTGCCCAAGCATCTTGCCTAATTAATTTTTCGTTCGTTATTCCTTTCGTGGCCTTTCAGCCGTTTTGTCCGTCCACCCTCCAACACCTTAAAATTTTCCGGCGATATGACGGGGGTGCCCGTTTGCGTCTCAATGTCCTTACGCGTCCTGCCCGCGACCGCCCCGCCGTCTTGGGCGTCTTTTGTCAGCGGGATCATTCCCTTTGAATCACGGTCCTTGTGGAGTTTGGTCGTCGTGGCTTCCGCCAACATGGTGAGGATCAACTCGATGTCCGTCATATGATCGCGCAGGTTCTCGCGTTCGAGACCTTTGACCTGCTTGTAAGCGTCCACCTTGAGGTCGAACGCGCCTTGCATAATCTCGTTCGTAAGGATGGCATACTCAACTGAAGAGGCCGCTCCGCGGTGCTTCCACTCGTCAGTCAGTCCCTGCCGCACGGCAATGCCGCGCATCCGCTTGTCGATCCAATCCTTCGGATAACCTTTCTTCTCATAAAGTTCCTGCATCCGCGCCATCCCCAGCTCAGGGTTCTCGATCTCGTCGATGCGCTCCTTGCCGACCCGCGCCAACCAGCGTTTGAACGGCTCAGCCTTCGCACTTGGAATCGATTGGATGAGGCGAAGGATACCTTCAATATGCCAGCATTGGATTTTCTGGACACCTCCCATTGTTTCAAAAGCCAGCGCAAGGGGGGGGGCAATTTGTCCCCCCCCTTTGAGCAAGGCACGCAGTTCCGGGTCGCGTTTGCGCATCTTCTTGAAATAGTCCGCCGGATTCACTGAATCCGTCAGCGCGGCCACGACATCCACAATGGCGAACCACCATCCGCCCTCACGCAACACCTTGCGGATCTGTTTGCCCTCAAATACGGCCAGCTTCGCTTTGTTTTGTTCGCTCATTCTCGTCTCCCGAATACACGTATAGCTGCCTTCGCGCAACCACAGATATGTTACGTCTAAGAAACACGTTTAGGAAGCGGTTTTCTGCTCAATTTGAATGCTCCCGACACGCCGCTTGCGTAAGACTGCGGTCTCCGCTAAAATTCAACTCACTCATCCGGATGGGACTGACCCCTCAGCCCGGATAGACACCCTATGATTTACCTCGATAACAACGCCACAACCCCAATCGCACCGGAAGTGCTTGAGGCTATGATGCCTTATCTCACCACCGAGTGGGGCAATCCTTCCAGTTCGTACCGCTTTGGGTCAAAACTCAAAGGCGTGATCGAGAACGCCCGTGCGCAAGTCGCCGAGCTGGTCGGTGCGCATCCGGGTGAGGTGATCTTCACGTCCTGCGGCACAGAAGGCAACAATGCGTCGATAAACGCGGCGTTGAAGGGAACCGGTAAACGGCACATTGTGACGTCGGCGGTGGAACATTCGTCGGTTCTCAACTACTGTAAACTACTGGAAGGCGAAGGGTATCGCGTGACCTATCTGCCGGTGGACAGAGAAGGTTTGTTGAAACTCGCAGATGTCGAGAACGCTATCACGGATGATACGGCTGTTGTATCGTTGATGTGGGCAAACAATGAGACGGGCGTACTCTTCCCCGTCAAAGAAATAGCCGAACTATGTAAGGCAAAAGGCGTTCTATATCACTGCGATGCTGTCCAGGCTGCGGGCAAAGTTGAGATCGACATGAGGAAGATCCCCATCGACTATCTTTCCATCACGGGTCACAAGTTCCATGCGCCCAAAGGAATCGGCGCGTTGTTTGTCCGTCGTAAGGTACCGTTTTCACCTTTGCTCTGTGGTGGTCATCAAGAACGAGGTCGACGCGGCGGAACGGAGAACGTTCCTCTCATTGTCGGTCTGGGAAAAGCAGCCGAGTTCGTCCACAAACATCTGCATGACTACGAGAAGAAAGTCCGGCCATTACGAGACGCGTTGGAGGATGGCATTCTAAATGTGATCCCGAATACGGAGTTGAATGGTCACAAAACGCAACGGTTGTCCAATACGACCAACCTCACCTTCCACGGTGTTGAATCAGAAGCGCTACTCATCCTGCTGGATCAGGAAGGCATCTGCGGGGCGTCTGGCTCCGCATGTCTTGCTGACTCAGACGAGCCATCGCATGTGGTTACTGCAATGAAATCTGAGAACGCGCAATCACATCATATGATTAGACTATCGCTAGCGACCCAAAATTCAGTCACAGAAATGCGCACTGTGATCCACACACTCCAACAGGTTATAACCTCTCTCCGTACCTAAATCAGACATTTGTCACAATTTCTGAGGCAATTCGAATTGTGGATCCTTCATTAACTCTTTAAGAAGCGCAAGTAATGCCACATTCTCTTTCTTGGTGGTTTCGTCGAGCAGATACAAGCAAAGTCTAAATGCAGCATTCTTTGCTTTTGATGTAGCCTCTATTTTTCCGCTATTCCACAGGAGACCGTCGAACACACCGCCAGGGTTGGTAGTTGAAATGCTCTTAAGCGCCGTCGCAAGTTTAGGGAGTTTTTGACCAGTGTAGAAATGTGTATAAAGGCGCGCCAACAGTTCAAGACCAATTGGTCTAAAGAAAAGATTCTTATTGTTCACCCTCTCTTTAGCAACAGAAGTTGATTTTAAGCTAAAGTATCGTTTAAAGGAAGGCTCATGCTTAATTACAAAATCAAAGAATGAGGTGACAAATGCTTGAAAAGTTTGGATATTTTCAGGGGCATTATCTAATGTACCGCGAGGTTTCTTGAAGAGTTTCTTTAACCGCTTACACACAGAATATACAGCAAGTAAGCTGGTAAAACATTCTTTGCCATCCTTGCTTACTTGCTCCTTCTTTTCAGTCACGGCTATATCACTTCCGCAACCAAGTGGCACGAATTCAGCATATATTCTTCGGGCGACGATGGCGCATAGATCATCTTCATCAATCACTACTTTATCGCCTTCGGCGACCGCCACAGCATTTTTGTTAATATCGCAGAAAAGTCTGCGAGTTCGTGCTTTTCCGGGAGCATCGTCCTTATGCGCAATAAACAAGACTGAATACTCATCATTCTGGGGCGCTTCCGGGTTTAGCGTGTGAAAAACCATTGGGTTTTGTAAACTGTGCGGCA
>CAYSXF010000337.1:0-5423 GCA_964434815.1 uncultured Lentisphaeraceae bacterium | reverse complement strand
CACCTCTCTATTCGTCGGCAGCGTCAGATGTGTATAAGAGACAGACCTGGAAGTTCAGGGAAGCGCTCGACCCCGCGAACAACACCGGGCTCGTGCTGCCCCCCGACCGGCAGCTGGCCGCGGATCTGTGCGCCTACACCTGGAAGCTGCGCGGTGCGGTCATCCAGGTCGAGAGCCGCGACGACATCGTCAAGCGCATCGGCAGGTCACCCGACTGGGCGAGCGCGTACTTCCTGGCGCTGATGGACACGCCCAAGCGGCACCACGCGTTCAAGCAATCGCAAGCACGTCGTGCCGACTACAACCCGCTCGACGTGGCAGGCGGTGTGCAATCCGCAAACTACGGCGACTACGATCCCCTCGAGGGACGCCGTTGACATGAGCGTGCAGATTTCTGTCGAGCGCATCGCGCCGATCATTGAGACCGAGTTGTGGCCACTGCTGCAAGAGCACCGCGAGGAGCTCACCAGCAACAAGGCCCTGATGAGGCTTGCCCCCGACACCGCGCGATACGCGATGGCCGAGGAGGCAGGCAACCTGCTCGCCCTGGTGGCGCGCGAGGGTCAGGGCATCGTGGGCTACTCGGTCAATTTCATCGGCCAGCACTTGCACTACAGCGATCTGCGCTACGCGCACAACGACGTGTTGTTCCTGGTCAAGAGCCACCGGGTCGGCACGCTCGGGCTTCGCCTCATCCGCGAGACCGAGCGCGCCGCCCGGGCACTGGGCGCGCAGATGGTGACCTGGCACGCGAAGCCCGGCACCACCCTCGAGCAGCTCATGCCGCGGATGGGTTACCGGGTGCAAGACGTGATGTTCAGCAAGGAGCTTTGAATGGGGTTTAGCGCAGCGATCGCGGTGGCAGGCGCCGTAGGCGGCTCGGTGTTGGCCAGCGCGCTGGCGCCGACGCCCAACGCACCGAAGATCCCACCGCCCCCGCAGGCGAGCCAGGCACCCGATGCCCTGGGCACCCGCAACGCAATGTCTGGCATGGGCCAGGCGGGCGGCGGTGGCGGCACCCCGGGCGTGGCTCAGACCTTCCTGACCGGCCCGCAGGGCGTTGACCCGAGCCTGCTGAACCTCGGCAAGAACACCCTCCTGGGTTCCTGATGAGCGACAACATCCAGCGCACCGAGGTGATGACCCGCTGGGGTCAGCTCAAGAGCGAGCGCAACTCCTGGTTTTATCACTGGGCCGAGATTACGCAGTACCTGCTGCCTCGCAACGGGCGCTACTTCGTGCAGGACCGCAACCGCGGGTTCCGGCGCCACAACAACATCTTCGACAACACCGGCACCAAGGCGCTCAACACGCTGGCCGCCGGGATGATGTCGGGCATGACGAGCCCGGCGCGCCCCTGGTTCAGGCTGGCGACGCAGGACCCCGAGCTGATGAAGAGCCAGCCGGTCAAGATCTGGATGAACCAGGTCACGGCCACGATCCTCGACATCTTCCAGAAGGGCAACACCTACCGATCGCTGCATGCGATCTACAAGGAGCTCGGCACCTTCGGCACCGCGGCGACCATCGTGCTCGATGACCACGCCGATGTGATGCGCCACTACACGCTCACCGCCGGCGAGTACTGCATCGCCCAGGACTGGCGCGGCAACGTCTGCACGCTGTACCGCGAGTTCCAGAAGACCGTCGGCGAGCTGGTCAAGGAGTTCGGGCGCGAGCGCTGCAGCGGGACCGTGCGCTCGATGTACGACCGCGGCAGCCTCGACCAGTGGGTGACGATCATCCAGGCGATCGAGCCGCGCGAAGACCGCGACCCCACCAAGCGTGATTCGTTGAACATGCCCTGGCGCTCGATCTACTACGAGATCGGCGGCGACCCAGGCATGCCCCTGCGTGAGTCCGGGTTCGAGTACTTCCCGGCACTCGCGCCCCGCTGGGACCTGGCCGGCGGCGATGTCTACGGGCACAGCCCCGGCATGGAAGCGCTCGGCGACATCAAGCAGCTCCAGCAAGAGCAGCTCAGGAAGTCGCAGGGCATCGACTTCATGACGAAGCCCCCGCTGCAGATGCCGACCTCGATGAAGAACCGCGAGGTCGACGCGCTGCCGGGTGGCATCTCGTTCCTCGACAACACCGGCGCATCGGGCACTCGCAACCTGTTCCAGGTGCAGCTCGACCTCTCGCACCTGCTGGCCGACATCCAGGACGTGCGCAGCCGCATCAACAGCTCGTTCTACGCGGACCTGTTCCTGATGCTGGCCAACCAGACCGACTCGCGCATGACCGCGACCGAGGTGGCCGAGCGCCACGAGGAAAAGATGCTGATGCTCGGGCCGGTGCTCGAGCGCTTGAACGACGAGCTTTTGAACCCGCTGGTCGAGATGACGTTCAGCCGGGCGCTCAAGGCGGGCATCCTGCCGCCGCCACCGCCCGAGCTGCACGGCCAGGAGATCAACGTCGAGTTCGTCTCGATGCTGGCTCAGGCGCAGCGCGCGATCGGCACCAACTCGATCGACCGCTACGTCACGAGCCTCGGCACGATCGCCCAGTTCAAGCCCGAGGTGCTCGACAAGTTCGATCCCGACCAGTGGGCCGACATCTACAGCGACATGCTGGGCGTGGACCCGAGCCTGATCGTGGCCGACGACAAGGTGGCGCTGGTGCGCAAGCAGCGCGCCCAGGCACAGCAAGCCGCCCAGCAGGCCGCGATCAACAACCAGCGCGCGGACACCGCGCAGAAGCTGGCCAACTCACCCACGCAGGGCGGCGGCTCGACCGCGCTCAATGACGTGATGAACCAGTTCTCGGGCTACGGGTCTCCGTCGCCTGAACAAGTTGGGGCCGCTGCTGCCCCTGGTCAATAAAGGAGCCCCACCATGGCCTACTTCAAGTTCAACAAAACCTTTGCGACTGCCTACGGCGGCGTCAACGCCAAACCGCAGCAGCTCGATTACGACGGCGTGGCGGTCACGCCGACCGATGCCACCGCGCTGCCGAGCGGTATCGCCCGCGGCCTGGTCTGCACCGGCACCGGCAACATCGCAGGCACGACGCCCTCGGGCGCGACGTTCGTGCTGACTTCCGTGCCGATCAACACGATCGTGCCCATCGACGTGTCGATCGTGGCGGCCACGTCCACGACCGCCACCGGCATCTTTGCCGTCTATTGATCGGGGGCCACCATGGCAACAGTAGCAGGCACCTACCAGCACTACCTATCAGACCACAAGGTAGTGACCTGGACCCCGTTGACAACGACCAACGCTGACGGCAGCCCTATCAGCTACGCATCCAACGGCATGGGCGGTGTGACCTTCCAGATCGCAGGCACCTTCGGCGCTGGCGGCACAGTGGTGGTGGAGGGCAGCAACGACGGCGTGACCTACTTCACGCTGAACGACCAGGCAAATGCTGCGGTTACCGCGGCTGCTGCAGCGCTCAAGACCATCCGCGATGCACCGCTGTACATCCGACCCCGCGTCACTGCAGGCGACGGTACGACGTCCATCACGGTCACTGCTGCTTTCCAGAAGGCAGCCTTCACCACTTATTGACTTTTCATCAGAAAGATCATCATGGCCACATCAAATTTCAAGGGCAACGGCGGCGGCATCAACGGCGCCAACTTGCAACCCGTCACCCCCATGACGCGCCAGGCAGCTGGCCAGCAGAACGCGAAGGTGACGGTCATGCCGGCGCGTGCGCAGTTCGCCGAGACCGGTAAGTCGATCGGTGGCCCGCAGAACATGGACGGTCAGAACACGACCACCAAGGGCATCGGCATCGCTCGTCAGATCGCTGAAACCGGCGGCAAGGGAATTCCTAAGTTCTGACCATGGCCATCACGGTCGCCAACTGCTACCTCACGAACGGAACCCCGGCCACGGCTGCGAGTTCCGTGGACGTGATCTACCCCTCAAAAAGAGAGGGCGTAGCCAAACCCACCCCGGCGCAGGCGGCAGCCAACGTCGTGAAGGCCATCGCCGCGCTTTCGGCCACCCCCCAGCCCGGCTTGCTCTAGAAGGTCAACCATGAGCGCGTACAAAATCAGCCCCGTTGCGGGCCTGCACGACCCGATCACTGGCGCCCTGGTAGGGTTCCTCGGCGCAGACAACAACGAGTATCTGTTCCCGGATCTCTACGGCCCGGGCTCCGGGTTCGTGGACGCCTCGGCAACACCGGGCGCCGCAACGCTCAACACCGTGCGCGGGAACGTCGCCATCGCTGCCGGCGCAAGCTCGGTGGTCATCACGAACGCGCTCTGCAAAACGACCAGCACGGTGTTCGCCGTGCTGCAGTCGGCTGATGCCACGCTCACGCAGATCCTGCGCGTCGTGCCCGGCAACGGCTCGTTCACCATCACCGGCAACGCCAACGCGACCGCCGCGGCGACGGTCGGGTTCCTCCTGGAGAAATGACCATGGCTATGACCGACATGAATGTGGCACCCGACTACGATTCGCCCATCACGATGGGCAACTGCCCGAGGCTCTACCTGAGCGAAGCGCAGTGCGAGGCGCTCGGTATCACGACCCCGCCAGCCGCCGGCATGAAAATGTCAATGTCTGCCATCGTCAAAGTCGTGAGCGTCACCTCGAGCGACGACGGCGATGAGGCGGAAGAGGGCGGGCCCGATGTGTGTCTGACCCTTGAGGTCAGCGCGATGGAGCTCGGCACCGCGAGCTCCGGCACGTCGCTCTACGACTGAGGGTGTGCAACCCGTGAAGACGCGCTCCTAAACTGCCTCGCATGTCTGGATACGACCCCACCGACATCCGTAGCCAAGAGGATGCGCATCACGAGCTGGCCCAAAAGGCCAAGCTCGTGGCGCTGACGGAAGCCGCGGACTTCAAGTGGATCATGTCCAACAAGAGAGGGCGCCGCTTCGTGTGGAGTCTTCTCGAAAAGGCCGGCGTGTTTCGTTCGTCCTTCACTGGCAACTCGGCGACGTTCTTCAACGAAGGACAACGCAACATGGGGTTGGCGGTCTTGGCCATGGTTCACGAGCACGCCCCCGATGCGTACACCTTAATGCTCGCAGAGCACAAAGAAAATGACCGAAGCAACGAGCGGACAAGTTAGCACTGACACCGCGACAGCGACCCCCGCGGCGAGCGCAGCAGCGCCTGCATCAGCCCCTGTGGCTGCTCAGGCACCGGCAGCCACCGCACCAGCAGCATCGACTGAGACTCCTGCGCCTGCAGCCCAGGCAACCGAGACATCAGCCGAACCGGCAAAGCCTGCGGGCGCGCCGGAGAAGTACGAGTTCAAGCCCACTGAAGGCATCAAGTTCAACGACGCGGTGATCGGGAAATACTCCGAGATCGCCAAGGAGCTGAACCTCACTCAGGAAGGTGCCGCGAAGATGCTGTCTGAAGTTGCGCCCCTGATCGCGCAGCAGCAGGCCGACGCCTTCAAGGCGACCCGCGAAGCCTGGGTCGAAGCCGCAAAGGGCGACAAGG
>CAYSXF010000336.1:0-5472 GCA_964434815.1 uncultured Lentisphaeraceae bacterium | reverse complement strand
CGTTGACCTCCGCGCCACTGCCAATCAGTAAGTTTACGAAATCAGTATATCCCTCCTTCGAGGACAAAATTAACGCTGTAACGCCGCTGTTCTTTGTTCTTACGTTGACATCGGCACCCCTGTCGATTAACACTTTTGCCGCTTCTATATTTCTCTTAGATATGGCCTCTATCAACGCAGTTGACCCATTCATGCGCTGAATGTTGACATCCGTTCCGCTGTCCAATAACCGTTTGATTCCAAGAAGGTCGCCATCAAGGACCGCACCGTGTAAGGCAGGAATCCCCTTCATGACATCCAAAATTTTATTAAACATTCCCATTGTCACCTCATCTTTCCTGTAAGTTGCCAACATTCTTGCTTATGATTTTGGAAATCTTTCGCTTATCAAAAGATAATGCGCGATGCAGACATCAATTCTTGCCCAATTGCCGTATAATCACTGATAGCGGCTTGATATTCGGTTTCAAGTTTCAGGTATGCCGCCAAACTAATGGCATTGTTTGCGCCACCTTTGCTTTTTTCGTTAAGGAGACGTTGTCGGGATACAAGGGCATCTACTGTTCTTCCGACAGACGCTACGTAGCGGATCAAAATGTCTAAGTAACTACGCTGATCCGGCGGCAGAGAGTCATAAGCCGTTGCCTTAAAAGCCTCGACTTTCTCGGCGATACCATCCCAAATGGGAACTAACGATTCGGCCTCTGCCAATAATTTGGCCATTGGTGTACCCAGACCGATGGAATACATTAAGGAACTTATCCGAGTGGCACTCTTCTGTTGTATTTTGTTGTGAATCGCGATGTAGTCTTTAAGGCCCCGGCCAACGGTCAACGCCAGTTCTTTGATTTGAACTCGGGTATTCATGTTTCACCTCAATAAGATGTATGAACATAACATACTCGACTGTTCATTTTCAACCGGCATTTTTCGCCGCATTTCTCGTCCCGCCCAAACAGTTCACTTTCTGCGGCTCTTCTCCCATCCGAACCCGTTCACTCTCCTAGCGGGGGTGTCGCTGTGCAGCCCCCCGCCCCCCCCGTGGGGTCGCGCCGGTCACGCGCCGCGCCGCAGGCGTGCCAGCCGTTCGGGCGGTCGGGCGTGCCGCAGTCTCAAAGCCGCGCCTGTTCGCTGGCGCGTTTGAGGGCGCGCGCCCGCCGCAATAGCACCTTGGCCGACTCCGGAGAGCGGGCAACCTCTTCCATGACCTTCGCCGCGCCTTTCAGGTCTATGCGGTCGCGACGCTGACTTGCGGAATGAAGCCGAGACAGTCGCGGATACCGATAACGACCTTGCCGAGTGTGGACGCTCGCGGGTTGCCGCGCCGGGAAAGCGTGCGGTGCAGGGATTTTTCCCCTACGCCCGTAATACGCGCCAGCTCCTTGAAGGTGATTTCGGCGTGTACCAGGTCGCGCAGCATGGAAAGCCCTTCCTCGGTCTCTCCCGTCAGGAGCGCGTCGAGGGCTTCGGCATAGAGGGCTTTCGCAAATTCGGGGTCGCGTTTCAGGCGCTCAATCACGGTCGCCTTGTAATTTCTTGTCAGTGCCATAGCTGGCCATATAGTACCTTTTGAGTTACCATTCGTCAACCGTTCACTTGCGCCCGTCCACGATCTCGCGGGCCTTTGCGGCAAGCCGTTCAAGCTGTTTATCGGTGAAGGTGTCCAGCATTGCAAGAACGCCGTCAAATTTAGCGCCCGCCGCGTCCGCGCCCTCGGGCAAGGCGCTTGCCGCGCCCATGGCGGGGAGCGCGTCCGTAGCGGCCTGCAACGCCTTGTCGCTGGCGTGGTAATAGTGCGCCGTCATGCCGATTGTGGAGTGTCCGGCCTGTTGCCGCACCATGTCCATAGGTACGCCGCCTTCAAGCAGGGCGGTAATGTGCGCGTGCCGCAGGGAGTGGAAGCCAACCCGCGCCACGTTCTTCTTGTAGCCCTTGACCTTTATGGCCGTTTCGATGTCGGCATCCTCAAAGACCTTCTGGATACGCTTGGACACGGCGGCGGGGTCATTCTTGTAAAGCTCGCCGAGTTCGGGGAGCACGAGCCCGCGCCGCGCACTCTTAGGCGTCCTGTCCAGAAGCTTATACAGGGCGGGGGCGAGGGCAAGGGATATTTCATGGTTGCTCTTTGCCGTCTTGCCGGGGGTAAAGCGGATCTTGCGCCCGCCCATGTCGATGCTGTCCCAGCGCATCAGAACGCAGTCGCCCAGCCTCGCGCCCGTGTAGTAACCGAAAGAGAAAAGGGTTTCCATTTCGCCCGCGCCTTCCAGCATCTTCGCGACTGTCGCCAGTTCCGTCAGGGTCAGCGGGCGCTTGCGGCTCACGGCAGCGGCGGCGGCGTCCATGCCGTCAAACGGGTTCGCCGCGATTCTCGCATCCTCCGCCAACACCTTGAAGAACAGCCGCAGGAAGGTAAGCGTTTTGTTCCGCGTGTTGGCCGACTTCTCCGCGCCGACCTCGGCAATGTACCGCTCGGCGTGTTCCTTGCCGATCTGCCGCAGCTCCCAATGAATTTTTTCTCCGTCCTTGTCCTTCATGGGATAGTTCTTGTCCATCCATGTGCAAAAGGCGTTCCAGCGGCCTTCGTAGTCGGCAAGCGTGCGCTCACCCGGCATGATGACCCTGCCGCGCGGCGTCTTGCCCTTGGGCTTGGCCGTGAACGCGCCCCAAGCTTCCAGCATGGTCATAGCCGCGTGGGCGTCCTCGATGCGCTTGACTTCCGCCGTCTTGCTGGCCAGCCGCGCGGACACCGTTTCTAAGACATGGGCGTCATCCTTGGCCGCAAGCCCAAGCTCTGCGACAAAGTCGGCCTGTGCCGCTTCCGCATCCCGGCGCTTCGTGATGACCTCCCCAAAGTTGGGGCTGTCCTTGTCCGTGTAGCGCATCATTCGGGTGATCGGTTTGCCGTTCACAACCACCTTGCACAAGAAGCCGCGCCCGCAGGGGGAAAGATTGCCTGTTCTACGTTTCATAGCCAACCGTCCTTTCATGTCTCTTGTTGGCGTGAACTATACGCTTTCGGGACGCATAAAGTCAAGTATAAGTCAGTGTTTTCTGCAAAGCCCTTTATTTACTCACTTTTAAACGGATTTCTAATCCGTCGGTCGCAGGTTCGATCCCTGTCAGGGGTGCCACCCGGAAGGCCAATAAATACGCAAAAATCCCAATAAATACGGGGTTTTTGTCTTTCGCGCGTTGCTCTTGTCGTCTTTTGTGTCTCTTGCCGTCTCGCCCTTTTTGCGCCACGCCGCTACGCGAACCGAAAAAGGGGCGGCATTCGGCTAGGCTGACCTGCTACGACAGCTAAGGATTTCAAAAGAAGCTGACCATCATTTCAATTCTTTGATGCGCAGGTTGCGGTATTGGATCTTCATCGGCGGGCCTGGGTGCATCTGTAGGGTGATGAAGCCGCTCTTGGGCATCATGTCAGGACGAGCATCGGTCAGCTCGCACGTTTTCATGCCGTTGACGAAGAGGGTGACCGTCTGGCCTTTTGCAATGATGTCGTATTCGTTCCAATCGTCCTTCTTGAACACCTTGTCGCCGAGCTCTTTCGCGTCGGCGAAACGCTCGACGCTCTTCTTCCCGTCTGCCGCGATGACTACCTTGGCTCCGCGTTCGCCGACGAGGTGCTGCATGGGATGGTAGAGATAGCCGACGTAGTTGCCGCCGCCGTTCATGTCAGCCTGATAGCCGCTGTCGCCGAATTCCTGATCGCGCGTGCGGAGTTGGACGCCGGAGTTGGCCTCCGGGCTGAGCTTGAACTCACAGCGCATTTCAAAGTCGCCTGGCTGTCCGCCGGTCCAGATGAGATGGCACTGTTGCTTGCACACTTTGTCGAGGGAGCTTTGCGCCTGCAGGATACCGTCCTTAGCCAGCCAGAAGCCGCCGCCGCCCTTCCACTGTTTCAGGCTGGTGCCGTCGAACATCGGTTTGAAGCCCTGCTCGTTGAGTTGGCGGCGGGTGACGGTGATAGCGGCGGCGAGGAAGGCCTTATCCTCGTCGCGGACGGCCCAAGCCTGAGCCTGCTCCAGCCGCGCGATCTGCCGCTTCGGCGGGATGGTGAAGCTCAGCTCCAGTTGGCGCACGAAGCCGCGGAGGGCGAGAATCTTCAGGCGGTCCGTAGGCGCGTTCTGGGCGAAGGCGGCGGCGTCCTCGAGCGCGTCGGGCGTCTTCCACTCGGCGAGCGCGCGGATGGCGGCCTCGCGCAGGGCGGCGTCAGAGGCCTGCGCCGCAGCGGCTCGGGCGACTGCAAGCCCCTGGTCATTCGAGAGCGAGGTCAGCACCGTAAAGAGGGCGAGTTTCTCCGGCCCTTGCGCGGCGTCATAGGCGGCCCTGATCGGAGCCAGCGCCTCGGGCAGCAGGGTCTCGCCGCTCAAATGCACGGATTCGTTCTCGCGCACCTGGACGCTTTTCTCGACGCCGTCGAAGGTGTAGACCATACGCAGTGCCTTGGGTTTTCCCGGCGCAGGGTCTTCGCTGAAACCATCCCATTTGCAGAGGCGGCCCGAAGCCTGGATGGTGATGGAGCCTGCATCCACCAGCTTCTGGACATTGGCAGCGACGTCCTTGGTCAGGTCGTTCTCAAAGTTGCCGTATTCCGCGCTCTTGATAACGGTCTTGCCGCCGCGGGGGCGCGCATAACGTGTGCAGAGAGAGGACAGCGCGCGGACGGCGTTCTCGCTCTGCGGGGCTTTCGCGATGGTAGCCAGCAGCGCCGGAATCTCTTTGTCCGTGCCGAGATCGCCCACGCCCTTGACCGCGGCTTCAACGATCTTCGCATCGGCATCAGCGGTGAGTCGGACCAGGGACGGCACAGCGGCGGCCATGCGGCGGCGCAGCGCCATGTCGATGCCGGCCAGACGGGTGGCGGCGTCCGCGTCAGCCATCAAGGCCAGCACGGCGGCGTCCGCGGCTTTGCCAGCGAACCCCATGAGCTCATCCTTGGCCGCGTCGGCGATAACGGCGTCCGCATGCTTGGCCAGCGCCAGCAGCGGAGGGACCGCGGCGGGATCGTTGAGCGCCGCGAGAGCAGCGGCGGCGGCGAGGCTACAGGCCGGAGAGGCGGCGTTTTCGCCCTTGGCTAGGGCGGCGAGGGCCGGGACCGCAGCTTTGTCTCCGCGTTGGCCCAGCACAGTCGCCAGCCGCGCCTGCACCGACGGCACCTTGGCAAGTGCCGCGCCGAATGCGGCGGTCGCCCCTTCGCTTTTTGGAAAATCAAGAGCGGCGCGCAGGGCCGCGTCCACCGTGTCGGCGTCAGCGCTTGCGATGGCGCCTTCCCAGAGTTTCACGCCCGCCTCGCCCGCCGTGACGATCTCACCGCGCAAGGCAGCTAGGCGCGTAGCCTGTAAGACGTTCGCCTTGGTGTTGCGGATGTCGGCATAATAGGCTGCGGCTATTCCCTGATCGGCGCACGCGGCTTTCCCCGCACCATTCAGACTGTCTCTTATACACATCTGACGCTGCCGACGAATA
>CAYSXF010000335.1:0-5485 GCA_964434815.1 uncultured Lentisphaeraceae bacterium | reverse complement strand
CGTCCAGTTTCGGACGGGCTCTGGTACCTGGGCGACGGGGGGGATCACAAGCCGCACCAGGACGCGCCGTTTCCCAAGGGATACCGCTACGACTATTGCAACCCTGACATTCTGCTCAACCGGCTCTCGGTGCGCGACGGACAGCTTGAGACGCCGGAAGGCTTGCGTTACCGCGTGCTCTGGCTGCGCGATTGCCCGCGCCTGTTGCCGGAAACGCTCGAAAAGATGCTCGCGCTCGTGTGCAAAGGCGCGGTACTGGTGGGCGAGCGGCCGCAGGGCTTGGCCACGCTGAGCGGCGGCGCCAAGTCGGAACAGCGGTTCCAAAAGGCGGTCGAAGCGCTGTGGGGCGCGCCGGGTGAATGGGGCGAACGGCCTGTTGGCAAAGGGCGCGTGGTGTCAGGCCTGCCGCTGGAAGAGGCTCTGGCGCGGCTCGGGATCGCGAGCGACGTGACAGGCGAGGGCGTGATGTGGTCGCACCGGCAGACCGCTGATGCGGACTGGTACTTCGTGGCCGCGACCGCGCAGCAGGCTTTCAAAGGAACGCTCAGGTTCCGCGCAACAGGTAATGTCGAGCTCTGGGACCCTGTCACAGGCAAGTCGACGCCTGCGGCGGCGCAGCGTGAGGGTGCGCAGACGCAGGTTGCCCTGGATCTGCCGCCGTCAGGCTCGGTTTTCGTGGTGTTCCGCAAGACAGGCAAGCCGGTCGCGCCTGCCGTCGCCGCATCCGCCGTTCCGGCGCGTCAGGTGGCTATCACCGGGCCGTGGACGCTATCCTTCCCAGCAGGCTGGGGCGCACCCGAATCAATCCGAGTTGACGGCTTGAAATCGTGGACAGAACTCGATCTTCCGGCGGCGGCGCGGTCTTTTTCCGGGACGGCAACGTATGCGACTGACTTCACGCTGGACACGCTCTCAAGCAACGCGTGCGTCGAGCTTGAGCTTGGCCGCGTCGAGGTGATCGCCAGTGCGCGCGTCAACGGCGCGCCTGTGGGAACCGTGTGGACGCCGCCTTTCCGGCTCGACATCACGAAGGCGGTGAAGCCGGGCGTGAACCGGCTGGCCGTGGACGTGACGAGCACTTGGCACAACCGGCTGGCCTACGACGCCGGACAGCCCGAGGCTGAGCGCAAGACATGGACGATCTCTGGCCCAGCCAAGGGATCGGCGCTGCTGCCGGCGGGTCTGCTGGGGCCGGTGACCGTGGGAGTGAAGTAGTTCTCTTCTCAGGGAAGGCCGAGGGCGCGGATCAGGTCGACGGTCGCGTTCTGGCGGCCGGCCTGAAGGCGGATCAGGGTCACCTGTGCGGAGAGGAGCGAACGGTCGCTGTCCACGACTTCGAGGTACGTCACGAAGCCTTTGTCGTAACGCTCGCGCGAAAGCGAAAGGGCGCGCCATGCCGCGTCGCGCGCCCGTTCAGCCGCTGCCTGCTGTTCCGCGAGCGCGTGCAGCGTGTTCAGCGCGTCCGACACCTCGCGATACGCGGTGAGCACGGCGGACTCGTAGCCTGCGGCATCTTCGCGGAGCTGCGCGTTCATGAGAGCCAGGTTTCTTTTGAGCCGTCCGCCGTCAAGAATGGGTCCGGTCAGGCCGCCCACCAGCGACCACAGGCGGCTCTGCCAATCCAGCAGGTTGCCTGTGCTTTTCGAGGCGTAGCCGAATTCTCCGCTGAGGCGCAAGGCGGGATAGAACTCCGCGCGCGCGGCCTGCACCCGCTGGAAGGAGGCTTCCCACTTCGCATGCTTCGCGGCGACATCGGGCCGCACGTCGAGCAGGGCCAGCGACAGCGTCGTCGGAACGCCGGGCAGCACCGCTTCTCCAGGTGCGCCGTTGGTCGAGACCGCGCCGGCCGCTTCGCCGCAGAGCAAGGCCAGCGCGTTGGCCAACGCCTGATCGCTCTCCCGCAGTTGTGCCAGTTCACCCTCGCGGGTCGCTTTCTCGATGCGCACGCGCTGCAGGTCCAGCTCGGAGGCGTAGCCGGCCTGCACGCGGCTGGCCTGCAGCTTCTCGGTGTCAGCGTCCTCGACAAGCTGCCGTTCGACCACGGCGGACTCGCGTTGCACGGCAAGCCGGCTCAGGTGTTGCTTGGCCACTTGGGCGAGGAGCGAGATTTCGGCGGCCGCACGTTCGGCGGCCGACAGTTCGACCTCTTTTCCCGCTGCCGCGCGTGTGGCGCGGATGCGGCCCCAAAGGTCCGCCTCGTAAGCGAAATCCAAACCGGCGCTAAACTGGGTGAGATAGTTTTTGCCGAATTGGATGGCGGTGCTCTGCGAGCTGCGCTGGCGGTTCGCTTCTGCGCTGCCGGTGACTTGCAGCTCAGATTCGGCATCGGCCAGTTTGGCGCGTGCTTTCGCCGCTTCGAGGCGTGCCGCAGCCTGCTGAAGGTCTCGGTTCTGCGTGCGTGCCAGTCCGATCAGTCGGTTCAGCTCGGGGTCTCCGAACGCGGTCCACCAGTCGGTCGGCAGGGGGCGCATGACGGTTTCGACGCGGTTGGTCGCGTCCGCTGCGGGAGGCGGCGGCGCGTGCAGCGGCTCGGGCGGGGGCGTGGCGCAGCCCGCGAATAACAGCGCAGAAAGAATCATGATGGACGGTGCGTCACGCATGGATCACTGTTCCTCCAAATAGAGGTCGAGTTGCTGTCCGACATAGACCGGATCTTTGTCTGAGCGCTGGAAGCGGTAGATGACCTGCAAGACGCGCGTGTCGACCCGCTCGGCGCTGCCGCCGGTCAGCGAGACCTTGGGCACAACGAACGGCTCGATGCGCACGAACTCTAGCTTGATCGGGCGCTGCGTGTCGCCTTTCAGATAGCCGACGGCCGTCATGCCCTGCTTCACGCGGGGTGCGACCTGCTCATCGATGTCAGCGCGGATCTGGTAGTACGTCAGATCACCTAAGACCATTGGCGATTGGGCTGCCCCCGGAATCACAAATTCGCCGGGACGGGTGTTCACCTGCAAGACGGTCGCGGCGCGCGGCGAGCGAACGGTCAGCCGCGCCACGAGGGCTTCGGTCTGTTCGACGGCCGCGCGTGCCGCTGCGAGTTGCGCGTCGGCGACTTGCACGTCGCTGCGCCGCGTCTCCAGTTCCTCGCGCGTGATGGCCCGCTCGTCGGTCACTTTCACCAAGCGCGCGAGTTGGCCGCGCAGCCGGTCCGCCGTAGCCTCTGCGACTTTAACTGCCGCGCGCTGGCCGATGAGCGCAGCTCGAAGTTCGCGGTCGTCGAGCTGCAGCAAGGGCTGGCCCGGCACCACTTTGTCCCAGACTCTGGCGTACACAGCAGTCACAAGGCCTGCGACCGGCACGCCCAAATCGATGTTCTCGCCTTGAGCTTCGACGAGACCGGCGGCTGCCACGGCATGCGTGTAGGGGTTGACCGGCGGCGCGTGAGGCGGCGGCGGAATAGGGTCCTGCGCGGAAAGCTTCAAGACCAGGCTTCCCGCGTAAAGGATCCCGGCAAGTGCGATGTAAAAGCTTAAGCGGCTGAAGAGAACGCCCATAAAAATGTCCTTTCTTAAGTGGAGCATGAAAAGGTCTGGCACGGGTTATCCGGTCACTCGCCTGGCGGGTGATGTGCCCGGATTTCCTCCTGCGTTTCGAGCACGCGCAAAATGCGTCCGTCTTCCATCTCGGCCATCCGGTCGGCGAACCGATAGGTGCGGTTGTCGTGCGTGACAACAAGAACGAGGCGGTCGTGCTGTCCCGCGGCCTTGCGCAATAGCCCCATCACCTGCTGGCCGTTTTCGCTGTCGAGCGAGGATGTCGGTTCATCACAGAGAATGATCGGCGGCTCATGCACTAGAGCCCGCGCGATGGCGACGCGCTGCATTTGTCCGCCCGACATCTTGGTGGGCAGAAAGTTCGCATGGTCGGCGAGGTCAACCCACTCCAGGGCTTCGCGGGCTTTCTTTTCCGCATAGCGGTAGGGATGGCCTTGGATGACGAGCGGTACGCTGACGTTCTCTGCGGCGGTCAGCGTGGGGATGAGGTTGAACTGCTGAAAAATAAAGCCGAGGTTTTTCGCACGGAACTTTGCGACCGAGTTGCTTTTCATCTGGTCGAGCCGCTGGCCGAGCACTTCGATCTCGCCGCTGTCCGCGTGAAGGGTTCCTGCGATGATGCTGAGCAGCGTGGTTTTCCCGCATCCCGACGGGCCAACCAGCATGGTCAGCCGTCCGGTTTCGGCTGAAAAAGTGGTCTCCTTGAGCACGACGGTCCTGGCTTCGCCGCGCCCGAAGCTCTTGTTCACCGTTTGTACGCGTATGCCCAAAGTTGCCATGGCTTTACCCTTTTACCGGAAGACGATCGCCGGCTCCAAACGCACGATGCGGGCAATGCCGATCACAGCCGATATGGCCACGATCACCATGACGGCAACTCCCACGACTGCGGGGATCTGCCACAGCATGAGGAACGGGACCTTTCCCAGTTTCAGCAAGTTGGTCCCAAGAAAGGTCACGACGCCGAGCCCCGTGCCGTAGCCGATGAAGCCGACCAGCACCGCCTGCGCCAGCAGCATGGCGGTCAGATCGCCGCTGCTGGCACCCATGGCGCGCAGGGCTGCAAAATGGCGCGTATTCTCCAAAACGAACGAGTAGAACGTTTGGCCGGAGATGGCCGCGCCGATGATGAAGCCGATGATGACGATCGTGCCGACATTGATCGGGATGCCCGTGTTGCGGATATACCACATGATGGTTGACCACGCGAACGCATGATGGGTGAACGCGGCGAGTCCGGTCTGCGCGGCGATGCGCGTGGCGAGTTCCTCGTCCGAGATGCCTGCTTGAGGCGCGGCCAGCACGAAGCTCAGCATCTTGCGCTGGTTCGGCGTATATTCGACCGCTCGGTCGTAGGTCGTGAAGACGTAAGGCCCGCCGGTGAAGGAGCGGTAGGAGTCGCAGATCGCCACGATGCGCGCCTCGCGGTCATTGATCTCGAAGATGTCGCCAATGCCGATTTTCTTGTCGCGCCCCGCGCTGAAACGTTCGACGCCGAATTCGTCGATAACCACCGTGTTGGGCATGCTCAGGTCTTCGAGCCGGCCCGCGACGATCTTCGTGGGCGCTCCGATCAGGGTGTTGTTGTCGAGGCCGATCAGCGTGACCATTTTGGACGTGCCGTCCTGCATGCGCGCCATCGACAAATTCTGAAAAAAGGGAACGGCCCAAGCGACGCCGTCGACCGAGCGCACGCGCGTCGTGTCGGTATCGCGCATGGGCTTGTTGTCGTTGCACTGCTCGACTTTCGGATCGGCCACCCAGACGGGCACGTGGACGTTGCGCATGGTCGAGAACGTCCACGACATCAGGCCGCAGAAAAGCGACATGCCCTGGGCCATCAGCAGCGTCGCGAACGTGATGCCGCTGATGAGCATCAGATATTTGCCGCGGTCGCCGAAAAGCATTTTGAGCGCAATGCGAATCATGGGGTTCCTCCTGATCTGTCTCTTATACACATCTCCGAGCCCACGAGACAGGCAGAAATC
>CAYSXF010000334.1:0-5486 GCA_964434815.1 uncultured Lentisphaeraceae bacterium | reverse complement strand
GGTGGCGCTCGAAGCGCTCCTTCAGGCCGCGCAGGATGGAGATGGTGTCCTCGACCGTGGGCGGGTCCACCTGCACGGGCTGGAAGCGGCGCTCCAGCGCGGCGTCCTTCTCCATGTTCTTGCGGTACTCGTCGAGCGTGGTCGCGCCGATGCAGTGCAGCTCGCCGCGCGCGAGCATGGGCTTGAGCATGTTGCCCGCGTCGGAGGAGCCTTCGGTTTTGCCCGCGCCCACGATGGTGTGGATCTCGTCGATGAAGAGGATGATGCGTCCCTCGGCGGCCTTGATCTCGTTGAGAACGGCCTTGAGGCGCTCTTCGAATTCGCCGCGGTACTTGGCGCCGGCCATCAGGGCGGTCATGTCGAGCGAGAAGATGGTGCGGTCCTTGAGGCCCTCGGGCACGTCGCCGCGCACGATGCGCTGGGCGAGCCCCTCGACGATGGCGGTCTTGCCGACGCCGGGCTCGCCGATGAGCACGGGGTTGTTCTTGGTCTTGCGCGAGAGGATGCGGACCACGTGGCGGATCTCGGCGTCGCGGCCGATCACGGGGTCGAGCTTGCCGGCTTTGGCCAGCTCGACGAGGTCGGTGCCGTACTTCTTGAGCGCCTCGTACTGGCCCTCGGGGTTGTCGGTGGTGACGCGCTGGTTGCCGCGCACCTCTTTGAGCACCTCCAGCAGCCTCTTGGTGTCCACGCCGGCTTCAGCGAGCAGCCGGCCGCATGCGGCGCGACGGCCCGAGTCGGCCATGGCCAGCAGCAGGTGCTCGACGGAAAGGAATTCGTCTTTGAGGCGCTTGGCGTAATCGCCGGCCTTGACGATCAGTTCGTTGAGCGTCTGGGTCACATAGATTTTGCCTTCCTCAGTATCGCCGGACACCTTGGGTTTGCGGTCCAGCTCTTCCTCCACGCGGGCGCGGAGCTGGGGAATGGCCACGCCGAGGCGCTGCAGCAGCGAAACGGCCAGCCCGTCCTGCGTGTCGAGCAGGGCCAGCAACAGGTGCTCCGTGTCGAGCTGCTGGTGCGAAAGGCGGGTCGCGGTCTCCCGCGCCAATTGAAGCGCCTCTTGAGCTTTCTGGGTCCATTTGCTTAGGTCGGTCATACAGGTCTCTTTCTATAAACGGAAAAGAAGGATAGGCACTGATCACCTACCCCCAATCGCTTACACTTTCTAATGAGCACATGACATGCCACATCGGTCAATAGTATTAAAATGTTTGTAATAAGATAGTTAAAACATGCTTATCAAACTCAAAGTGGGTCAATTAGGCGCATTCATCCAATATGAGACATTATGGCGCTCGCCTTTGGCTCGCCCAGAAGCCGAGATGTGGGAGCGGCACATCGAGATAAGGGCATTGCCGAGGGGTGAATAACGGCGTAGAATGACGGCCATCATTATTAAAGGGAGAATAAAAGGCCATGAAAAATGGGTTTTCCTTGAAGGCTGCGGCACTGGTTGGCGTCATGGCTTTACTGGCCAGTGCGAAGGCGGGGGCGGAAACGCGGTATGCGTTGTTGGCGGGCTGCAACACGTACGCGGACGATCTGACGGCGCTCGGCACGAGCATCGATGATATCCAGGGCGTGAAAAGTCTCGTGCTGTGTGCGCCGGGCGGATACTGGGACAGCGGTAACGTCACGATGCTTTCAGACGCGCAGGCGACTTACGACACGGTGCGGGAAAAAATTGCCGTGGCGGCAAAGGTTTGCGCTGCCGGCGACGTCTTCTTCTTCATGTACTCCGGTCACGGTTCGCAGGCGTACGATAGCACGTATGGTTATTACGAATCGGTTTGTCTGTACGACTACGACTATGACGACTGGCAACTCGGCGAAGATCTGGCGGCGTTCGACAGCGACGTGAAAGTCGTCGTGATGTTGGACACCTGTTTCGCCGCGGGCATGTTCAAAGCGGCGACCACGAACGGCGCGCCGGTATTCCAGAAATTTGCAGACCGCGTCATGGCGTCCTACCGGCAGGCTAAGCAGGCTAAAACGGCGCTGGTCTCCAAGGCGGCCTTGGGCGAGAACGTGGCGTTCATGACGTCATGCAACAAAGACGAGTCGTCTTGGGCTCCCGACACGGGGTACAGTTTGTACACCGGATACGTTCTGGATGCGGTCAGCAAGAAGACGCTGGCGGACGCCAACGGCGACGCGGCGCTGTCGCTCAAAGAGCTTCACGATTATGCGGTTCCGCTGGTCATACAGGCGACGCAGCGGAGCGAGGTGCAGACTCCTCAGAGCTACCATCCTGAAATTCTGGACAAGATCATTGTGCTGGGCAATCCTGATGTGATCAGCATGGAGGCGGACGCGCAGACGGTAAGCGAGGCAGACGGTTCGGTGGTGGTGCGTCTGACGCGTGCCGGCAGCGGCAGCAAGAGCGCGAGCGTGAGCATTCAGACGGTGAGTGAATCGGCGGTGCCGGGCAAGGATTTCGTTGTGCCGGCGCAGAGCACGGTCACGTGGGGTGTCGGAGACTTGGCGACAAAGAGTGTGGCCATCCAGATCATAGACGATGCGGTTAAAGAGGGCAGCGAGACCTTCTGGGTGCTGTGCTCTAATCCGAAGAATGCGGTGGTGGACGAGAATCATTCCAAGACGGTGGTGACGATTCTCGACAACGATGCGGGAACTGCGGGGACGGTGCGCTTCGCCTCGCCGGCTGCAAGCGTGGCGGAGAACGGCGGCTTCGTGAGTCTGCCTGTCGTGCGCGCAGGCGGCTTGGACCGCGCGGCCCAAGTCGGGTATCGGACGGTCTCGGGCTCGGCTACCGCAGGGGCGGATTTCGGGGCCGTCACCGGCGTGCTGTCCTGGTGCGCGGGCGACGGCACGGCGCGCTCGATCAACGTGCCGGTGTTCCCCGATGCCGCGTGGGAGGATGCGGAGACGTTCAGCGTCGAGCTGTTTGACGCGGAGGGTATCACCCTGGGGACGCCTGCGGTTGCGACGGTGACGCTGGCGAACTCGGACACCGTTAAGAAGCCGGGTGTGGCGCGGATCGATCCCGCGACGGCGTGGGTGTGCGAGAGCGAGGGCGTGGCGCGTGTGACGGTGCTGCGTGAAGGGGGCTCCGACGGCGCGGTAGAAGCGAGGATCGCGGCTGTTGCGGGAACCGCGAAAGCGGGCGTCAACTTTGTGGCGACGAACGCGGTGTTGAGCTGGGCGAACGGAGACGCGTCGCCGCGCGTGTTCGAGGTTCCGCTGCTCAATGACGGCGTGTATAAGGCGGATCTTACGTTTCTTGTTAAGTTCGCGAGTTTTAAAGGCGGGCTGGCGGCCGCCACAACCGGGGCGAAGTCCACGGTTGTCCTCCGCGACGCGCTCTCGACTGTGACGCTGGCCGACGCTTTGGATGTTGGCTCCCAGGCTGTCGCGGTGGGCGGCACGGGAGGCTGGTACGGCCAGACGGCGGAGAGCGACGGCGGCGCGGGCGCTGCTCAGCTCTATGGCGCGGCGCTGACCAAAGGCAAGGACGCGTGGATGCAGATGGCGGTCACCGGGCCTGGCGTGCTGGCCTTCTCGTGGCGGCTTGCGGCGCAGACGAACGACGTGCTGGCGTTCATGATCGGCGCGGCCGTCAAAACCAATCGGGTGGGGCAGCGGGACTGGGAGCGCGTTGAGGGCATCGTGGTGCCTGCGGGAAAACAGACGCTGAAGTGGCGGTTTGTGAAGAACGCGAGCGTCACCGCTGCCGGAGACACCGCATGGCTGGACCACGTGGTGTGGTCGCCGGACGCGGCGCAGCCGACTCTTCCTTTGCCTGCCTCGGGCGGCGTGCTCGCAAGCGTGCCTCAGCAGGTGTCGTGGCAGGCGGCGTCAGGCGCAGCCTCGTACAGCGTGTATCTGAGAACGAACTCTGTGGCTCAGAACACGCTGCTGGGACAGACCAACGGCACGGCTTGGGCGGTGAGCGGGCTGATGCCGAAAGCGACGTATTATTGGCGCGTCGATGCGGTGAGCGCAGCGGGGCGCGTGACGCGCGGTGCGGTCTGGTCGTTCAAGACGCCGGGCGGTGCGCTGGCGGTGGTTTCCTCGCCCGGTGACCAGGCGGCGGCAGTGGGGCTCCCGTTCGTGTTGGCGTTGCCGCTGGCTGAGGGCAGCCCTGCAGCAACTTCATACAGCGTCAAAGGGCTGCCGGCCGGGCTGAGCGCCTTGGCGACGAACGGCGTGATCAGCGGGCGCCCGACTGGGGCCGTGACCTCTGCCGTGACGGTCGCCGCCGTGAACGCCTTCGGCACAGGTCCGTCCGTCACCTTCAAGATCGCCGTGGGGGCCACTCCCAAGGCGCTGACCGGCTCGTTTGCAGGGCTGGTCGGGCTGGGCGGGGCTTGGGCCGACAAGACGTTCTTCGACGAGAAGCTTCGCGGCGCAGTCCAGATGACCGTGAGTGCGGCCGGGGCGGTCAGCGGCTCGCTGCGGTTGACGGACGGAACCTATTCGTTCACGGGGTATCTCGCCGAGGATGCGGACGGCCTCTCTTTTGAAAAGTCGATCAAGCATAAGGACGGGCGGGTCTCGCTGTTTCAGATCCGGCCCTATCAGGACGACGCGCTTGCGCAACAGGGCTACAGGGGGGCGCTCTTCAGCGACACGGAGCGCCAGGAGTTAGTGCTGACGCGTAACGGCTGGGCCGACAACAAGCCCGCACTGGCCGACTATGCTGGGTATTACACGGTCGCGCTGCCGATGAATGAAACGTACACGAGCAACTACTATCCGGTGGGCACGAGCTATCTCACCGTCAGCCTGAACACGTCGGGCGCGGCGACGCTCGCGGGCGTGATGTCGGACGGGGCTGCGTGGAGCGGCTCCTCCACGGCTTGCCCGGCACCGGACGGCAGGGGCCTCATCATTCCTGTCTTCTCGCCGCTCTATTCGGGCGTGGGGCAGGTGTGGGGAACGCTGCGCATCGCGCCGCGGGCGCCGGGGCGCGACGACAATTCGGTGGAAGGCTATGCGGCCGCCTATTTCGGCGATCAGGCGAGCCCGGAAGGCGACGGCTTGCTCTGGATCTCAGGCGAGCAGCCGACGTCGCGGCTGGCTCCCGACGGATTCTGCCTCGGGCTGATGGCCTGCGGTGGTTTTTACAACACCGGGGCAATGACGTACGAGGCGCGTCTGGGTAAGGCTTCCCACGTTCTGTCCCTAAACTTCGATGCCATTGCAACGACCGCGAACGATCCTACCGTGAGTGTTGCGCTCTCCGGTAACACAATCTGGCTGCCCGCCAAAGGAGTTGGGAACCCCTGCGGCACGACGCTGAGCGTGAACGGGTTGACCGGAATTTTCAGCGGCAGTTTCACATTGAGAGACTCGGCCTCCGGCAATGCCGTGACGCGCACGATCAGCTACAAGGGTGTGCTTGCGCCGTTTCAGTGGACGCTCGGCGAAACCGTTTACGAGTCGCCGGGTTCCGGGTTCTTCTTGGTGAACGGGCTGTCTCTTATACACATCTGACGCTGCCGACGAATAGAGAGGTGTAG
>CAYSXF010000333.1:0-5523 GCA_964434815.1 uncultured Lentisphaeraceae bacterium | reverse complement strand
TACACCTCTCTATTCGTCGGCAGCGTCAGATGTGTATAAGAGACAGGCCCTAACCCGCGCAGTGCGTCAGATCAACGCGATCGCCTCACAAAGTGTTTTGAGCGAGCCTTTTGCGCACCTTTGCTTACATATGCACGCGTTCTGTCACGCGTAGCTACAGGGAGATATGCGGCCCGCTTCGTTACATCGGGAACCGGCTGTTACGGCTGAGCCGCCTGTCGGCGTGTGCGATGCCGCCAGACCGAATGTGCAACACGTAGTAACATTATGCATTGCATCGTAACGCGTTCGGGTTAGATTGAGTGCATGACAAAGACCGTCGCTTACCTCCGCGTCTCGACCGACAAGCAAGCGGACAAGGGACTAAGCCTCGACGCGCAGCGGGTGAAGGTGGCGGCATACGCGGAGCTTTACGATTTGGATATCGTCGAGGTCGTCGTCGACGCGGGCGTGTCGGCAAAGACCCTCGACCGACCGGGGCTTTCGCGGGCGCTAACCATGCTGCGAACGGGCAAGGCAGAAGCCCTGCTGGTCGTGAAACTCGACCGCTTGACGCGTTCGGTTCGCGACTTGGGCGATCTGGTCGAGACGTACTTTGCTCCCAGTAAGTCCGCGCTGCTGTCGGTGTCGGAGCAAATCGACACCCGAAGCGCAGCGGGTCGGCTGGTGCTGAATGTCTTAGCTGCTGTCAGTCAGTGGGAGCGCGAAGCCATCGGAGAGCGAACAGCAGAGGTCATGCAGTTCAAGGCGGCTAACGGCGAGTTCACTGGGGGCGAAGCGCCTTACGGCTACCAGATTGCGGACGGCGGGCGCCTAGCTTTCAACGAAGGCGAACAGCTGGTGCTTGTCGAAGCGCGCGCGCTTCGTTCGGCTGGCCTGTCGCTTCGCGCTGTCGCCGCTACGCTCTCCGCGCACGGGTTCAAGGCTCGCAACGGTAAGACGTTCGCAGCAACGCAAGTGCTTCGCATGGTCGCTGTGGAACAAGTGTCACGCGCGGTCGCGGTGTGAGTCGCGGCCCTGTCAATCTCGCGGAGTATCGGCGCGCGCTCGAGAACCTGAAGCGCATCGCTCGAGAGCACCCGGGGCTGGTTGGGGCGGTCGACGGGACGGCGAACAGCGCAGAATGGGAAAGGCAGTTATCAATGGCAAGCGAGCTAGAGACGAACGATGCACAGCTGGTGGTCAGGTTGCCTTCGTCGATGGTCGCGCAGATAGACGCGCACGCGGAGTCGATGCGGCGTGCGTTGCCCGGGGTCAACGTCTCGCGGGCTGACGCTGTGCGGGTGTTGATCGCCAGTGGCCTTGCGACCCTCCCGCGGCCAGCACGCAAGCGGAAGTAACACGCAACACCTCGAGCCCGCGGGCGAGGGGCCGCCATGCTGCTATGCACGCTGACCCTAAGCGCCCGCCTCGAGCTCGATCTGTACACGACCGACCACGAAGGGCGCACGCTCCTGGCCTTCGTCGACCTCGAGGGCCGCACGCTGGCCTTCGTCGAGGGCGCGGAGTGCTGACGGGGTGAGCTCGCGAAGGGCGCCCCGAAGCGCGGTCATGCAGTAGATCGGCGCCTTGCTGTAATGCTCGCGCGCGCGCGCGGAGCGCGGAGGCTCGGGATTCACGCTCGCCTTCGCGCGCGCGCGCGCGGTTCGCGCGCGAGCCGCGCGGCGGTCGGAGGATCGCGCGCGCCCCCCGTTCGGCGAGAGCACGGCCCCTTCGTCGAGGGCGCGAGCGTCATGGCCCCGAAGCGCGCAACGCCACAGCGGAGCGCGGGGAGAGGGCCTTTAGGCTTCCCTCGCGGCCCCTAGACGGGCCTTCCATGCAGCGATGCACCTAGCGGGCACCCCGCGCGCGGTGGCTTCGTGGTGCCGTCCCTCGCGCGCGCGCGCGCGTGCGTGACACCCCGGGCTTCGGAGAGAGGCGAACGGGGGAGTGTTTCACGTGAAACCTACACTCCCGCACACTGTGCGCTGGCTAGCTTGCATACCTCGCGGGGGCCGCTTGCATACCTCGTGGGGCAGGTATGCAAGCACGAAGTGGCTAGTTTTAGCCTTCGCGAGGGTCGCTTGCATACCTTGCATACCTTGCAGACCACTTCGCAACACTTCCAGCGTTTCACAACACGTGCACACCACCACCACCACGTGCACGCCACCACCACACACACACCCTGTACCTCTAGCTAGAGAATCTAGAAGTGTTGTGAAAAGGTATGCAAGGTATGCAAGGTATGCAAACGAGGCTAAAACAAGGCCTTCCGTGTTGCATACCTCTTGCACACCTTGCAGACCTCCGGCCAGTAGCAGACGTGAAAACGCCCCGTCAGAGCCGGTCGACGGCTTCAACGGGGCGTTAGGGGCCCGGGTGGTGGTGCGGTTACTCGGCGGGGGGCGGAGCCCAGCGTATAGCCTGAACGCCATTGACGAGGCTTCGGCACCGCGTCCAGCCCTGTTGGGCCAGCAGTTTTCCAAGGCGCATTTCGTCGGCGCGTGTTTGGCGCCCGGTTTCAATCCCCAGCTCGCCTAGCCCCTCGTGAGCCGTCATGGGCTTTCGGGTGAACTTTGCCGGCCAGCTCGCCACGACTTCAGCCCACGGGTCTTGGTGTTCGCGCTCAGAAGCGATCCTCTGCTGGTCATCTTCGAGGTCGCGTGACAGGTGCCACGCCTCCCCACGCTCGAGCATGACGACGGCTTCAGCCCAAAGCTGATCGCGGTCGCGCCGCAGGGCCTCGAGGTTGATCAGCCCGCACGTGACCGGGTGGAAACGCCTCGCCCCGGTGCTGTCGTTTAGATAGGCGTGCGCGTTGGTCGTGCCTGCGAACACAACCTGACGCGGCACATCTGCGGCCCGCCGTGCGTAGCTGGTTCGGTATCGGTCGACCGCGCTCGTAATGAAGTTCTTGGTAGCTTCGATTTCGCTGCGAGTCATGCCGGAAAGCTCGCCTATCTCGTATATAAAGACCCCACGCAGGGCCTGATAACGGTCGGGTGACCTGTCGGGGATCGTCGTGTCGCTGAACCACTCGCCAGCCAGCACCCGCAACGCACGCGACTTGCCTATGCCCTGCTTCCCCTCGAGCACCGGCATGGTGTCGACCTGTTCGCCCGGGCACATGATGCGAGCAACAGCGCCCACCATGAAGCAGCGACTAGCGCCCGCGGTATACGCGCTGTGCATCGCTCCGAAGTAGTCAGCGAACAGCCGTTCAACACGCGGGGTCTTGTCCCATTCAAGGGCGTGCAAGTAGTCGCGCACCGGGTGGAAAGCCCGCATGCTCGCGGCATACGCGATGCCCTTATCAATCGCGTCTGGCTTCGCCCTCACGCGAGTTTCAGGGTGGGCTAGTAGCCAATTCTCAACGTCGACCAGATCGCGAACGTCATCGTAGGTACGGCCATCGGGCCACTTCACCACGTCGTGAAATTCGTCGTAGCGAGGCGGGCCTCCGGGATAGTTCGCGAGCATGACCGCGACGTTTCCGGCTGTTTTGGTGGGGGCGCCTTGGTCGTCGTAGGTTAGACCCGCGACCCGCACGCGCGACCCTGCTTCGCCCGCTAGGTGCAGGGGCGAGTGACCGTCCCAATCCTCGAACTGCTGTTCTTCGAGCTCGATCGCGTCGGCGTCGGCGAGCTCGCCAGCGGGCGCAGCGCGAACCCTACCGGGGCGCGGGCGGTCAGGCATTTCGCGCCGCTTGTCTTCGCGAACGGCCCAGTTCCACTGGTCACAAATCAGGGCGTCTAGCTCACGCTCAGGAACGTGGCGCGACAGCCCCGCGCGGCGCACCTCGGAGGCGATGTAGCGGCGTTCTTCGTCGGTGCCACCCGCGCCGCGCGCCATCGGATAGAGCCTCGATAAGGCTGTCAAGATAGTGTGGTGCGCGGTACTGGGGGCCGCGTGAGCAATAAGCCGACACTCGCCAATCACAGCGCCTTCGACCCACCCTAGATGCCTTTTCTGTGCGTTACGGTTCGTCTCGAAGTCGCGCGGGCTGTACTTATCGAGCGCCTTCGGGCGAGGCAACGGAGCGAGTAACGCTTGCGCCCACTCCGCGGGCAGTTCGGCGGGTTCTCGCCATGAGTTCCACACGTACCGCACGCCCGTGGGGTGCAGCGAAGGGCCAACCACGAGGTAGCCGCCGTCGACCTTGCAATCGACCCCGGGAATCTTCAGGTCTTCGGGTCTGACCCCTGCGGGCGGGTGGTGGCGTTCGACTTCTAGGGTCAGCGCCGTGATGTTTTTGAGCCGGTCTTTACCGCGCGAAACGTAGTCTCCTAGTCGGTAGATTCGTCTCTCGCCTCTCGCTGAACGGCCCACCATCGTGGGGCCAGGATCGCCTAGTACGTTCACTAGCGCGGTCATGCGCTCGAGGTCGTCAACGTCGAGGGCGATCAGGTATTCGCCTCCGCGCTGTAGACCCATGAGCAAGCCGATGTTGTCGCCCTCGACGAACGCGGCAGGGTCGAATGCGCGATCCTTATTTTGCCATCCAGTGCCGTGCGGGCGCTTACCCGGGGTGGTGCAAGCCTTGCCACAAGTGCACCGCGCGCGATGTTCGCAGGTCTTCTTATCGGCGCAGTCGCATGGGGCCGCTGGCGAGGTGATGCCGTGCCCGCGCACAGGGTAAAGCCCCGCCCCATGTAGCGCCCTCGCCCAGTCGCGCAGCGGAGCGCCAGCAGGCGGTAACGGGTGAGCGCGCGCCCAGTCGTCGAGGGGTGCGCCCTCGAGGTCATTCGCCGCGCTCAGAGGCACCTTGGCGAGGTCGCACACCTCGAGGTCGACTAGGCCCGCGGGCGGGTCGCTGGCGTCGCGCTCGAGGGCCGTGGGCGCTGCTGCGAGCTGCTTCGCGCGAGCCTTGCGTGCGCGCTTCTGCGCGGCGGCGCTGGTGAGGTCGTCAGGCTCTGCCGTGTGAGAATTGTTGGCGATGCATTGATCTAGTTCTATAGTCATTTGGCAATCTCGAAGGTCTGTGACGCCAGCAGGGTCCAAGCTGCTGGCGTCGTTTTTTTGTCTGCTGCGGGTATATGGACTTCCCGGGTACGAGCGGATCGCTCACCACACAGCAGGCGCTACGCGACACGCCCTAAGCGCTCGCGGTGCAGCAGCTCTAAGGCGCTGCGATAGCCTCCCCGTCTAGGGCGTCAGCGAGCGCGACCAGCGCGCTAGCTACTCCCCGCAGTTCTTCGCGCCTGATAGCGCACCCGATTGACCGTCGTGGATGACCCGCGGCGTCTCGGAACATCACGAACGCTGTCACGTACTCGCGAGCCTCGCCCCCGTTAGGGCCGTTGCCGTCGTATGCGCGCGCGCACAGCGTGAGCTTCGACCCCGGGAGCCCGCGACCGGTCACGCGCGGCCAGCTCGCCAGCTCGCCAGCGGGCGAGGTCGTGGCGATCTTCGCAGGGACGCGCCAGTGCACCACCTCGCCCTCGAGATCGCACGCGGGGTCGACAGCGCGTATCGCTGCGACCTCATCGCGCCGTGCAGCTGCTCGAGCCTCGCGGACTTCGCGTGCTGCTTCGCGCTCGG
>CAYSXF010000332.1:0-5528 GCA_964434815.1 uncultured Lentisphaeraceae bacterium | reverse complement strand
CAGGTTCCACCGACGGTTGCGACTGCGCCTGTTTTGGCCAAGGCCGAGCCAGTGCCGACCCAAGAGGCTCCCATGGCCGACCTCGCCAAGATGATGAAGAACCCAGGAATTAAGGACATGATCCGGGCGCAGCAGAAGGGGCAGCAGGACATGATGTACGGCTCGCTCTTCAAATGCCTGCAGCTTCCGGAGGCGGAGCTGGAGAACTTCAAGGGTGTCCTGCTGGACAAGCAGATGGCGCTCGTGGACAGCTCCATGGATATGATGAGCGGCTCGGCCACGCCGGAAGAGAAGAAAGCGGCTGCCGAAAAAATAAAGGAGACGACGGACGCCTATGACGCCAAGATCAAGGAGCTGTTGGGCGACGACAACTATGCCGTCTATAAATCGTTCGAGGACACGCAGGCGGAGCGCATGCAGGTCACCCTGTTCAAAGGGTCGCTGAGCGGGGTTGACCAGTTGTCCGACGAGCAGGAGGATAACCTCATCCGGGCCATGCACGACGAGCGCGGCAACTTTAAGAGCACGGTCCCTGGGTTCGGCGACAAGCAGTCGGCTGACCCTTCCCAGTTCACACCGGAACGGATCACGCAACTGTTGGAGGAGAACGCCAAGCTTCAGGAACAGTATGTGGCCAAAGCCGCCGCGATTCTGACGCCCAGTCAGCTTGAGCAATTCAAAGCGAACCAGAAACAGCAGCAGGCCATGCAGGAAATGGGCATGAAAATGGCCGCAAAGATGTTCGGGCAGCCGGCGAAAGAAAAACCGGCGAACGGTCAGTAGCTGCTTATGCAGTAACGCGAAACGGCTCGCGAGGACGCTCGCCCTCCAATAAATCGCGCCTTATTCGCATGGAGGGCGAGCGTCCCCGCGAGCCGCCAATCGGCGTACACAATACGAACAGAAGGCTATTTCTGGTTCAGATCCTGGTCAAGCGTATAGGCCTTTCCGGTTTGCGTCGTCAGCGTCACCGTCTTCGCGCCATAGCGTATCGCGCAGGTGCCTCCGGCGTTTGAGCGGATCACCGCCGAGGTCAGCTTGCCTTGCTGCCACGCGAGATCCGCTTCGAAGCCGCCGCGCGCGCGCAGGCCTTTGACTGCGCCTTCGGGCCACGCCTGGGGCAGGGCTGGCAGCAGGGCGATTTCGCCTGAATGTGACTGCACGAGCATTTCGCATACGGCTGCTGTGATCCCAAAGTTGCCGTCCATCTGGAAGGGCGGATGGACGGTGAAGAGGTTGGGCAGGGTGTTGTAGGTGAGCAGGCTGCGCACCATGTGGTGGGCCTTCTCGGGGTCGCCCAGCCGCGCCCAGAGCGCGCAGCGCCAGGGCCAGGTCCAACTGCGGCGGCTGTCGCCTGCCTCGCCGCGCGCGGCGAGCGATATGGCGGCGGCCTTGGCCAGATCAGGCGTCTTGCTCATGCTGATCTGATGCCCCGGATAGACCGCGAAGAGATGCGACGTGTGGCGGTGCTGGTCCTTGGGATCGTCGCGGTCGGTCATCCACTCCTGAAGCTGTCCCCAATTGCCGATCTTCGGGGTCACCAGCCGGTCGCGCGACGCGGCGAGCGTGTAGCGGAACGTTTTGTCTGTGCCCAACGCATCCGCGGCTGCCACGGTGTTGTCGAAGAGGTCCCAGACGATCTCCTGGCTGTAGCTCACGCCGTCCTCGTCCGGGCCGTGCTCGGGCGACCAGCACTTCGGCACGACGAGTCGGCCGTCCGGCAGCGACTTGAGCTGGTCCAGCCAGAACTCGCAGACCTCCTTCATGATCGGGTAGGCGGTCTTCTGCAGGTACGCCCTGTCGCCGCTGAAAACGTAGTGCTCCCAGAGATGCTGGCAGTACCAGGCGTTGGCGGTCTTATCCCACTTCCAGCCGAGGCCGCCGAAGATGTTGTGCGAGGTGCGCACGGCCCAGCCGCGCGCAGGGCCTTTCGCGGTTTGAAACTCCTTTTCGGACTGCGTGGCCTTGCGCCACGGTTCGAGCTGGCTCTGGATGAGGTCGATGAAAGCCGTGTGGCAGTCCGCGAGGTTGGCGGGCTCGGCGAGCCAGTAGTTCATCTGGATGTTGATGTTGGAGTGGTAGTCGCTGTGCCATGGAGGGTTGTTGCTGTCGTTCCAGAGTCCCTGCAAGTTGGCGGGCAAGGTGCCGGGACGGGAGCAACCGATCAGCAGGTAGCGCCCGTATTGGAAGAGGAGTGCTTCGAGTTCGGGATCGGCCGCGCCTTTAGCGTAGGCCGCGAGGCGCTCGTCTGTGGGCAGGTTGCGTTGGGCGGCCGCGGTTGTTCCGAGATCGATTGCCACACGGCCCACGAAAGGCGAAACGTCGGCGATGTGAGCCTGCTTCAATGCGGCATAGGGCTTGGCGCTCGCGCGTTCGACTTGCGCGCGGACCAGCGGGGCGGGCGGTTCGCCCTTCCAATGGCGGGCATAGTCGGGCGAATAGCTGGTGGCAGCCGCGAAGGTCAGCGTCAGCGCATCGCACCGCTCGAAGCGGATTGAGTTGTCCGCGCTGGCGACTTTGCCGCCTTCGGCTGCCACATGGATGCGAGCCGCGTAGTCGAGGCTGTTCGGGAAGGTGCCTTCGAAGATCAAGTCGCTCGAGTCGGCGCGGGTCGTTTCCTTGTGGGTGCCGCTGAGCTTGACGTTGCCTGTGAACGCGCCGGGCTTGTCAGCGGTGAGGCGCACGACGATCACTTGGTCCGGTTTGCTGGCGAAGGTTTCGCGCGTGTAGGTGACGCCGCCAGACGTGAACGTGACGGTGTGCAGGCCGGTGGCGAGGTTCAGCGAGCGGCTGTAACCGGCAGGCGGGGGCGCGGCTTTGTCGAGGGCGACGCCGGCGAGGCCGATCTCCGCCAGTTGGAAATGCGAGCCGCCCTGATTGGCGATGAAACCCAGGCGGTAGCGGCGGAAGGGGCGCGGGGATGTGACCGCGAATGTCCGCGTGTCGCCGCGCTTGTCAAAGGCGGGCTGATTTTCGCGGCGGTCGAGAACGCTCCATTTTGTCCCGTCATCCGAGCCTGACAGCTCCCAGGTCTTGGGGTCGCGGTCCGGACGGTTCTCGGGCGTGGACGTGAGCGTATAGGCAGGAATTGCAGCAGGCCGAGCCAAGTGCGCCTCCCAGATCACGGGTGTTCCGTGGGGTTCCACGCACCACTTGGTGTTCTTGTTGCCGTCAATCGAGAAGGCAATTCCTTCAGCCGCCACGTAAGGCGCGTGATCGCTGCCGGCCACGACTTCGGTATGCTCAACGGCGGGGGCGTCGAGGGTTATCCGCAGGTCGCCGAAATTCTGGTACTCGCCCATGGAGTTATAGTCGCCGGAGGGGTTCTCGTCACCGGTCCAGAGCGAGTCGACGTTGAACTGGAGATGCTCGCTGAACGGATCGCCGAAAATCATGCACCCGAGGCGTCCGTTGCCGAGCGGCAGCGCGTGACTCGCCCACTCCTTTTCGGCCGCGGGTGCCTGGTAGTGCAGCACCAGCGGAGCGGTGTCTGCCGCCGCGTTGCCAATCGCGCTCGCACAGTATCCGGCGATTGCCAACACGGCTCTGGTCGCAACAGCTTGATGGTTCATCCGAAGGTTCCTTCCTCAATCACTCAGTTCCTAGGTTTCTGGCAAAATAATAGCAGTACGGACGTTGAAAGGGAATCCCGTTTGGCGCGTTTTCCAGCATGCGTCTATACATGGTCAGAAGCAGACTTGAAACACGATAAGCCGATGTGTTACTGTCACGCCCACGATTGAAAGCGGCGTTGTTTCCGGGTGCCGGTTAGAAAAATCAGCCGTGAGCAGTGCGTGTTCAGCGCGAAAGATAAATCGTCGGACAAAGAAGGGAGTTGTTCCGTGCTTACTCCACACTGGTTTCGTCTTGGTTTGATCTTCGTATCGTTTCAAATAATTGAACACGCGCGGGCGGAAGCTCTTGCGATTGCCGACCGGCTGGGTCAGGCACCGAAAGGAAGCGGATTCGCAATGGACGGCTATTTTGTCTGGTGCGGGTCGGTCATCAAGGTCGGAGAGACCTATCACATGTTCGCTTCCCGGTGGCCGACGGAGACAAAATTTCCGGAAGGCTATCGCGATCACTCTGAGATTGTCCGGGCTGTCGCACCGCGACCGGAAGGGCCATACGCATTTCAAGAAGTTGTGATCGGAAAGCGCGCCAAAGGGAAGTGGGACAGCGGGATGGCGCACAATCCGGCGATCTACAAATCCGGCGATAGGTTCGTCCTCTATTACATCGGCTCGGACGCGGGTTCGCATGACCGGCAGATCGGCGTGGCGACTGCAAAGGCGGTCACCGGTCCGTGGAAGCGGCGCGACACGCCGCTCGATCTCGGGGTCGCAAGTGACGCGAACAATCCCTCGGCGTGTTTCGAGCCGGACGGCAGCGTGAAGCTGATCTGGCGCACGCGCGACCTTCGCGTCTGTGTGTCTGCCGCGCGCTCCTACGAGGGTCCGTACACGTTGGCGAACAGCAACGTCTGGCCGTCGGCCAAGCTGGAGGACTTCTTTTTCTTCACTTGCGACGGCCAGTACCATGTCGTTTGCGAGGACAACGCGGGCAAGATCACCGGGCACGAACGGTGGGGCGCGCACCTCGTTTCGGCCGACGGCATCAGCGACTGGAAAGTGAGCCCCTCGCCGGTCGTTTATGATCACACCATCCGCTGGACTGACGGCACCACATTCGAGCCGCGCCGCCGCGAACGGCCGTGGCTTCTGATCGAAGACGGCAGGCCCACGCACTTGTTCACGGCCGTTTATGACGGCCAGCGCACCTGGAACCAGCCCGTGCCGCTGCCGAAAAAAGAACCTGTATTGTCTTGGGCTTGCGCTTGCGCCGGACAAGTGGGTTCGGTAGAATAAACGCCTTTTCAAACAAGGAGAAAGCAACACCATGTCCAAGAAGACGTACAAAATTGCATTGATTGGCGGAGACGGCACGGGGCCCGAAGTCGCGGCCGAAGGCGTGAAGGTCGTGCAGGCGGCGGCGGCCAAGTTCGGCTTTCAACTGGAGTTCACCCCGTACGATTTCGGCGCGTTGCGCTATCTGAGAACCGGCGAAACCCTGCCGGATTCCGCGATTGAGGAGATGAAGAAGTACCAGGCCATTTATCTGGGCGCGATCGGCCATCCGGACGTGAAGCCCGGTATCCTCGAGCTTGGCATCCTGCTGAAGATGCGCTTTGCCTTGGACCAGTACATCAACCACCGTCCCGTGCGACTCTTCCCTGGCGTGGAGACGCCGCTCAAGGGCAAAGGTCCCGAGGATATCGATTTCGTGGTCGTCCGCGAGAACAGCGGCGGCATCTACACCGGTTTGGGCGGCGCCACGCGCGTGGGAACGTCGGAGGAGATCGCCACGCAGATGATGGTCTACGACCGCCGCACGGTCGACCGCTGCCTGCGGTACGCTTTCGAGCTCAAGCGCCGGCGCAACGCCGCCAGCCCGAAGTATGCGGCCAAACCGATCACACTGGTCCACAAGCGCAACGTGCTGACCCTGTCTCTTATACACATCTCCGA
>CAYSXF010000331.1:0-5543 GCA_964434815.1 uncultured Lentisphaeraceae bacterium | reverse complement strand
TTTAGGTCCTACGACGAGCGGCTTCTTCTATCTGGTGATGCTTCCGCTTTGGGCTGCGGCGTCGAGGATCGTGAAGAGGACACTGCAGGCGAAGCAGATCCCCTTGCTAGCCATCGGCGCGGCGTTCAGCTTCGTGATCATGATGTTCAACGTTCCGATCCCCGGCGGTTCGACGGGCCACGCGGTCGGCGGCGTGCTGGTGGCGATCCTGCTCGGGCCCTGGGCCGCCCTGATCGCCATCACCGTGGCGCTGGTCGTGCAGGCGCTCCTGTTCGGCGACGGCGGCGTCACGGCGGTCGGCGCGAACTGCTTCAACATGGCGACGGTCATTCCCTTCGTCGGGTATTACACGTACCGGTTGATCAGCGCGGGCGCTCCCAAGGACTCGGGCAGGCGGGTTATCGCAGCTTTTGTGGCCGGATACATAGGAATCAATGTCGCCGCGCTGCTTGCCGGAATCGAGTTCGGCATCCAGCCGCTCCTGCACCACACGGCGGACGGGCATGCTCTGTACTGTCCCTACGGGCTCAAGGTCGCCGTGACCGCCATGGCGGGCGAGCACCTGCTGGTCTTCGGCTGGGTGGAGGCGGTCGTGACCGCGCTGGTCGTCAAATATCTGCAGAAACAGGCTCCTGAGTTGCTGGGGCAGGAGGTGCGCTCATGAAAACCGTAACCAAGTTCTGGATCGGGTTGGGATGTCTCGTTGTTCTGTCGCCGCTGGGACTGATCCTGCCGGACCGGTTCAAGGCGGGAAGCGCGTGGGGCGAATGGGGCGCGGACGAGATGGAGAAACTGGTCGGCTACGTCCCGCAAGGGCTGAAGCGACTCTCCGAGGTTTGGAACGCTCCGATGCCCGACTATGCCCTGAAGGGATGGGAGGAAAAAGGGCTGGCGCATCTGAGTTTTGCCTATATACTATCGGCCATTGTTGGAGTAACCCTGATCGCGTTGATCATTTGGTTGTTGGGCAAACTCCTTGTGAAGAAAAGCGAATGAGACATGAGGCATAGAAGAGGTTTTATCGAGTGCTCCCTCGGGGGCACTCTCGCTTTTTTCAGGCAGGCGCTCTACGACGACGAGACCGCGTCGATGTCGGGCCTGCTGCAAGGCTTGGACCCGCGCGTCAAGGCGGCGTCGCTGCTGGCCTTTCTCCTGCTGGCGCTCTTCACACGCAGCCTTCCGCTCCTGGGCTTTCTCTATCTGCTCTGTCTGGCGCTGGCGGCGTTGTCGAGAATCCCTTTAGGCTCCTTCCTCTTTCGGACGTGGGTCTTCATTCCCCTGTTCTCGCTGTTCATCGCTGTCCCCGCCCTGTTCAGCGTCGTCTCGCCCGGCAGGGCTGTCGTCTCCGTGGGCGGCCTTTCCATCACCGAGCAAGGCCTCAAGGCGGTGGCCTTTTTTCTTGGCCGCGTCGTCACGTCGGTTTCGCTGACCGTGCTGCTCAGCATGACCACGCGGCATTTCGAACTGCTTAAAGCCCTGCGCGCTTTCGGCGTGCCCCAGGTGTTCGTGATGGTGCTCGGCATCAGCTACCGTTATATCTACCTCTTTGTCGGGATTGTCGAAGACACCTACCGCGCGATCAAGAGCCGCGTGGGCTCCGCCATGCACTACCGGAAAGGCCAGCGCATCGTCACGTGGAACATGGCCTATCTCTGGAAGCGTTCCTATCAGCTCAACGAGCAGGTTTACAACGCCATGCTTTCGCGCGGCTTCAGGGGCGAACCAGTCTCCCTGGACCACTTCCGGATCCGCCTGCGGGACTGGCTGTGGCTGGGCGGATGCGCGGCAACAATCCTCTTACTGGCTTATGCGGAACTGACAATCAGGAAGTGACACGATGGCAACGGAAACCGTATTTGAATGCCGGAATCTTCATTACGCCTATCAGGGCAAGTTCCCTGCCCTCTGCGGCGTCGACATGACGATCGCCGCGGGGGAAAGAGTCGCCTTGGTGGGCGCAAACGGCTCAGGGAAGTCCACCCTGCTCAACCTGCTCGACGCGCTGATCTTCGCAGACCAAGGAAGCCTCGCGTTTCGCGGCACAAGGCTGACGGAAGCCGCTTTCCGGGACGACGCCTTTTCCATGGATTTCCGCAAGCGGGTCGGCCTTGTCTTTCAGAATCCTGACGTCCAGCTCTTCTGTCCGACCGTCCGCGAGGACATCGCATTCGGGCCTCTTCAGCTTGGATCGGATCAGCAGACGGTCAAGGCTCGCATCGGACAACTGGCGGAGACGCTGGGCATCAGCCACCTGCTGGATCGCTCGCCGCACCAGCTCAGCGTGGGCGAGAAACGAAAGGTGTCGCTCGCCACCATTCTCGCCATCGATCCCGACGTGCTTCTGCTGGACGAGCCGACAGCGGGCTTAGACCCGAGGACCACCACCCACTTGATCGACATGCTGGACGCGTTCGCGCACGCCGGCAAAACCGTGGTCACCGCCACACACGACCTGCACACCATCGGAGACATTGCCGACAAAGTCTATGTGTTCGGACAGGACCGGAGAATCGCCGCTTGCGGCAGCCCCGAGGATATTCTGGCGGATGTGGCGCTGCTCAAAGCCAACAACCTTATTCACGTCCACCATCACCACGCGCGCGACCACCGGAAGTTCCATTGGGGCGACGGCAGGGACGACTCCCCGTAGGCGTCCGCGACGGGTTCAGAGGACAGGTCTGACTGCGGGCTCACCTGCGTGGCCCGCCCCGCAGCGCGCGGCGGGCGTGTGTGATCCACCTGCGGACAGCCGCCTCATCCAGCCGCTCCCGGTACCGCAGCACCTGGTAGCTCTCCGCCCATTCATTCAGTTCGGCGAGCAGCGAGGCGGGCATTTCCGGCCCGATGCGTCCGAGCCACATGTCCCAGCCCTCGCACGGGCGGCGGCGCAGCCGCGCGGGCACAGCCCGCTGAGCGATTTTGCACATGGCTTCAGCCAGCTCAGCACGCAGCCGCTCCGTCTCCGTGAACGGCCTTTTGCGCGAGCGCCGCCGCAGCCACCAGACGGCCGCGAACCCGGCCAGCACCACCGCTCCCGCCACGCTCCACACCGTATGCCACAAGAAGGCGAAGAGCGTCTCCCCCATGTCGGCGAGGGCCATCAGCAGGCCGACACCCTTCAAACCCACGACGAGCCGCTTCCACACGGCCACCAGCAGATCGGCCGCGAACTGCACCCTCCCCGGCTCCTGCTGGGCCGTCGGATGGCCGCACGCCGGCGTCGGATCTACGAGCAGCCAGCGGCTCGCGGACGCGTCCCACACCTCCACCCAAGCGTGGCTCTCCCGCTCGCGGACCACCCATCTGTTCAGCCACGGATTCCTCCCGCATGACACGTAGCCGGCCACCACGCGCGCCGGTTTGCCGCAACTGCGGAACATCAGCGCCGCCGCGCTCGCAAAGTAGGTGCAGGAGCCCTCCCGCCGCTTCATAAAGTCCATCAGCGGATCGGGCGCTGGGCGCAAGGCCACGCCGAGCCGATAGGTGAAATTCGTCTGGAAGTACGCTTCCACGCGCTCGCCCGCCACGGCCACCCGCGCCTCGCCCGCAAGCCCTTTGCAGCACGCGACCCAGTTGGAGACCGCTGCCGCCAGGTTCGTCGGCACGTTCAGATACGCGGGATCGTTCGTCCCTGCGGGCAGCGGATACACGCTCGCCGCCAAGCGGCGCACAGCGACCTCCGCCTCGAACCGGTCCGGCATCGCCTCCCCCGGCGTGACCGCGCCGTCCGCGTCCGCAAGCGGCGGCAGCCCTTCGCACCGCAGGGCCACTGCGCTCCCCGGCAGACAGAAGCCGCCCAGCAACTGCGGCGCCATCACTTCGATCCGCCAGTGCGATGCGGTCTCCTGCGGCCCGATCGCTCCCAGTTGATACTCCGCCTGCCTCGCCCCAACCAGCATGGGCCCGCTCTGCCGCAACTCGGCCCCAGGCTTGGGTGCCAGCCACCGCCCGCCCGCGTAGGTCGTGAACACGCTCTCCCGCAGATAGCCCGGGAAATGGTCCGCCTGAATCAGCATCAGCACGCGCATGCGCCCGAGGAAATCCGAAGGCGTCGGCTGCTTCAGAGAGAGCTCGTTGCCATGCCGGCTCGCGCCGCCTTCACCTGTGGTTGTGACCAAACCGAAGACCTTCTTTTGCACGTACAGCGCGGCCTGTTCCACGGGCGCGCTCAAGGCATACGCCAGCGCCAGCACCCCCGTCAGCGCGACCAGCCGAAGCATGACCTCGCGCGCGCCCGGCGCGGGCCGCCCGGCATGATGCGTAGAGGCTAAGCGCTGCGCCAGGTCAGCCGCCGCGGCCAAGGCGATGAACCCCCAGATCAGCAGCAGCGCCGCGCCCCGGCCCACCACCCCTGCCGCGTCCCCATCCCTGCTCACCACCATCATGATCATCGGCAGACCCGCGACCGCCACCAGCGTGACCCCGTTCGTTCTGGGACGGAAGAAAAGCGAAGCAGCGCCCAGCGCATACAAAAGCGTGACCGCCCTGTCCGGCACGCGCGCGTCACCCTGCGTGCCTTCGGGCGGAACCAGGCGGGTCACGTTCGCCGCCAGGCAGGCGACCGCCATCAGCAGGGTCAGCCAAATCACCCAGCGCGCCGTATGCGGCGCCTGACGCGGCAGCACAGCCGCGACCGCCGCCAGGCCCGCCGTCAGGAGAAGCAGCCCCTGGCTCGCGTCGCGGCAGTACCACCACGCGCACCACAGCAGCGCGGCCGCGCAGCACAGCATGGGCCAACGGTTGCTCGGCGCCGGCTGCGCCGCACCCGCACTGCCCAAGCTCTCTGTGGCTTCCTTATTCACAGGCCGCGCACCTCACCTTGCAGCACATCGCGGACAGAGACACACTCCACTTCAGGCGGCAAACCCTCGACCTTTTTCCCGTGCGCCACGAGCAGCACGACCTTCAGACCGATCTGCCACATGCTATCTCCTGCACCAAGGCCGCGCGCCGCGCGTCCCAGCCGGTCAGCAGCAAGCACACGCTCTGGATGTCCCGGATCTCATCGAAGAGCAGCGGCTCCAAACGGTCGATCGGGTCGCCGCGGCAAGGCTCCACCGCCGCCAGAATATCGAGCACCTCCTCGAGGTAGCCTACGCGTCCCGCGCTGCGGAACCGATAAATCTCAGGACCCGCCACCAGAAGTTCGAGCGTGCGGTCGGTCACCGACAGCGCGTCGATGATCGCGGCGGCCAGGGACAAGGCGGCCTCGATCGGGTCTTCTCCCGTCACCTGCGCCCGGAGCGCCGCCACCTTTCCCGGATCGCGCGTATCCACTAGAATCGCCGTGCGCGAGCGGCCCTCGGTCTGGAACTCCTTCACCACCGGCATGCCCACGCGCGCCGAGGAGCGCGGGTGCACATGCCGCAGGGCGTCGCCGTCGCGGAACTCGCGGCAGCCGTGAAACTCCAGCGCCTCGCGCGCCAGGTCGCGCGCCGTGGAGAGATCCTGCCGGTTCCGGTTTCCCAGAGGGATGTCGAACGCATCGAGACGGGTGTAGCGAGGGTAGACCGACAGCAGCCGCTCATGCTTCTCGGTGCGGC
>CAYSXF010000330.1:0-5549 GCA_964434815.1 uncultured Lentisphaeraceae bacterium | reverse complement strand
GCCAACTCCAGGTGCTGATTGTGGAAGGCCACGAGGGCGATCCCGCAGCCGAGGCGCACAAGGCCACGCTCGAAAAGTTCTGGTCCCGCATCCGCGTCACCGATGCGTTCAAGCGCAACCAGGTCGGCGGGCGCTCGCTCCTGGTCAAGCAGATGATGGACGCGGTCGGCAGCGTGTTCGCCTGCCACGAGATCGTCTGGCGTCCGCTGCCCAACGGCGAGCTGTCAGCGACGTTTATTCGCATGCCTTTGTGGATGTTCGAAAATACGAACGGCTTCCTGCGCTACCTGCCTACGGACGGCGCGGTCTACGGCGTGGACATGCCCGAAGGCGAATGGCTTGTCACAGTCGGCGAGGGCGTGGGCATCGCTTGCGCGGTCGTATGCATGGGCAAGCGCCTGGCGTACGAAGATTGGCTGATCTACTCCGAGCGCTGCGGCATGCCCGGCCTGCACGCGCAGTCCCCCTCCAAAAAGGATTCGGATGATTGGCGCGACCTTGTGCGCGATGTCGCCGCGTATGGCCGCGAGTGGAACCTCGTAACCAACCCCGACGTGAAGCTCAGTCCGATCCAGCTCTCGACAGCCGGAACGCTTCCGTATCCCGAGCTAGTTGCCGACGCTAAGAAAGCAATTTCATCCCTGTGGCGGGGCGCTGACCTCAGCACGATCAGCGGCCAAGGCGGAGACAGCACCGGCGCGTCGCTCCAGGGCGACGAGTCCGATCTGCTTGAGCAGGATGCCTGCGAAATGATCAGTGAGACGCTCCAGGCGCAGGTTGAGCGCCACGTCATCCGCATGGTGCACGGCGACGAGGAGCCCCTCGCCTATATCCAGATCATGCCCGAGGCCCGCCCCAACCTTGACCAGGAAATGAAGATCGACAATCACCTGGTCACCAAGGGCGTAAAGCTCTCCAAGAACGAAGCCCTGCGCCGTTACCAGCGTACCGAGGTTGATCCAACCGACCCGGAAGATTCCGCGCTGACAGCCCCCGCCGCTGCCGAACCGGCTGCTCCCGGCATTAGCCTGGCCAACGAGGCGCTGTCAGGAAACCTCAAGGGCGCGTCCGCAGCCCTCGCCGCCAAGAAAGACAAGGCCCTCGCCGCCAACGCACGCGCGGCCGTCCTGAAGGCCTTGGACGCTGACCTGAAGCCGATGCGAGACCGACTTGCAAAGGCCATGCAGGCACCCGACGACAAGCTACAGGCCGAACTCCAGGCCGTGCTCGCCGATATGCCCGCGCTCTTCGAAAAGGTCAGCGCCTCCGGCCAGCTCGACAAGGCGCTTGAGGAGACCATCACCGCTACCCTCTTCAACGGCTTCGCCGAACAGGCAGCCGCACGCAAAGGAAACCGCAATGCTTAAGCTGCTCTTTACCCTCGCCAACGCGGCCCGCGATCTGGCGCTCATCGCCTGCGCGAATGAGTTTCACGTATCGGAAGACAAGCCGATCCGCATCCCGTACGGCAGCTATCCATACGGCACGTACAAGATGACGAACGGCCAGACCGTTTTCATTACGCAGCTTTTCGACAAGGCCGCGGCAGAAGCCTGGAGCGTCGCGCTGGCCAACGAGCTGGCAAAGGGCGGCAAGGGCTACCCGATCTATTACGGCCACCCCGACGCCGACGAGCCGCAGATCGCCGCGAAGTATCCCGATAAGCGGGCCAAGGGCTGGGGCAACCGGATGAACGTCGGCGACGACGCCGCAGAGATGTTCGTCGCGTGGAACGAAGCGCCCGCCAACGGCTTCGAGTTCTTCTCTCCGCTCTGGATCGGCCCGGCCATCTCTCAGAAGGGCAGCGACATGACAGCACACATGACCAAGTGCCGATCCATCGCTCTGACGAACAACCCCAACATCCTGGAATTTCGGCTGCCGAATGAGTCGGCCGCCTCAACCGAGGAGCAAAACATGAATGAACTGATCGCGCTGCTTAAGCTCGATCCGGCCTCTACGCCCGCCGATGTGCAGAAGGCAGTCCAAAAACTGCTCGACGACAACACGGCGCTCAAAGGGGCAGCCGACGCCGCTAAGGCAGAGGCCACGACGGCGACCACCGAGAAGAGCGCTGCCGAAGTCGCCTGCGCCAACGAGCGCAAGGCCCGCATTGACCTGCTGCTGTGCGGAGCGCTGGCCGACGGCCGTGTGACGCCCGCAGGAAAACCCGCGTGGCAGGCGAATCTCGAAAAGGACTTTGCCGCCTTTTCCGTCGCGCTGGCGAATGAGAAGCCTGTGATGAAGACCGAATCCATCACGGCGAATCGTAAGCCCGGCACGGCCGATACCAACGTGCAGGGCAAGATCGTCGCCCTGGTCAACGAGGCCAAGGCCACCGGCCTTTCGTACGACGCGGCATTCGCCCAGGTCAAAGCCAACAACCCCGCGCTCTTCGCGCTCAAGGCATAACGTAAGGGCTGGCCGTCGCGCCTGCCCTCTCCCAAACAAGGAACCAAACATGAAGAAATGCATCGTACTCGCCGGGGCCATGATCGCCCTGGCAAACATCGGAGAGGGCGCACACGGCAATGGCCTTCTCACACGCATCTCCGAGGGCGTGATCACCAAGGGCCAGATCCTGATGAAGGGGACTGGCGACACGCAGGTCAAGGCCTGCACCGCGCTCACCGACGTGGGCCTCTACGTCGCGATGGATAGCGCGGCCAATGGCGAGATCATCCCCTGCACCGTCCTCGGCAACCTCACGGGCACCGTGCTGGTGCTGGCTTCCGGCGCGGTCGCCGTGAGCGACGCGATCAGCCCTTTGGGCACGGCCGTCGCTAACGGCCTGACCTGCGGGCGAGCGCTCACCGCAGCAGCGGACGGCGAGGTGTTTGAAATGGCGCATAAGGTCTGCGCGTAAGGGCGACCGGCGGGTCGCCCCTATCACCCGCCAATCACAAGGAAAAGCATCATGGCTAAATCGCTCTTCACCCACTTCGGTGCCCTCGCCCTGGCGATGGACACGGGCAATAACGCCCCTGGCGTCGTTTGCCTCGCCAACGAGGCCCGCTTCAACGCGGTCAACCTCTCCGTGCCTCTCAACACCTACGCCACGGGCTGGACCAGCGGCGAGGACCTGGAGGCCCTGCTTGAGTTCCTCGCGCCTGAAGTCCCGGTCGCGCGGCGCTTCAGCTTCCTTAAGGCCATCAACGCCGAGGCGTTCATGGGCGAGGCTGACAACTCCGACATCCGCGCGATCGGTGCGGAGTTCAAGCGCGTCACCTACGGCGGAGAGTCCGCCGAAGGCAAGACTTTCAACAAGGGTCTCACCGTCCGTTTGGATGTCGACGATGAGAGCGGAGACCCTATGCAGGAAGAACGCGCCACGGCCGCGCTGATGAAGCGCCTGCTGCGCATGGAGATCCGCCGAGCCGTCGCCCTGCTCGACGCTGGCAGCGTCAACCAAGCATCCACCTGGGGCGCGGCTCAGCCGGTCGACGCCGACATGGAGATCGTCTCTGACCTGATTCTCGGCGCGGACAACGGCGGCGTGCGCTCTAACCGTGTCAGCTACGGCGACACCGTCTGGAGCAAGCGCATGCTCACGCTCCGCGCGGGCGACAGCGCCGGTGCCGTGGCCAACGCAGGCTTCACGCCCGAGCAGCTCGCCTCCTTCCTCGCGGTCGATCAGGTCAAGATCTGCAAGGAGCGCGCGCAGACCACCAAGACGGCGAAGGCCAACCTGCTCGGCGCGAACGCGGTCTACATGTTCAACGCCCAGAGCGGCGCTGGCAAGGACGATCCGTCCAACATCAAGCGCTTCGTGACGCTGATGGGCGGACCGAAGTTCCGAGTGTATCGGCAGGAGGTGACCTCCAAGTTGATCGACATCTCCGTCGAGCACTACAGCAACATCATCTGCACGTCCACGCTGGGCATGCGTAAGCGCACCGTCTCGTAACCGGTCGGGTAGGGCCGGGCGTCCTCGCCCGGCCTCACCTCTTACCTCTCACTTCTAACCTCTTACTTTGGTTCAGCCATGTCCGATTCACAAACCGCAGTCTGGCGCACGCCAACCGAGAAGGATCTTTCGAGCAGCATCAGCGCCTTGGAAATCGAAGCCTACCGCACGGTTTGCGCGGGTGAAGAGCAGGGCGATCCGATTGAGAATCTATTGACGCGCGGCGCTGACCATGTGCGCGGCTACCTCCGCGCAAACTCCAAGATCGTGATGGGACTGAAGGGCACGCTGCCTGAGTCGCTGATCGCCCCGTGCATGGACTACATCGCCTTTGACGTGGTCAAGCGCGTGCCCCGCGCCAACACCGAAGACCGTCGTACGGCCCGCCGTGACGCGGTCACCCTGTTCGTCCGCGTGCAGAGCAGCGGATTCGATGTCGAGTCCAACGGGCAGCCCGAGTCGCAGGGCGAGAGAGTCAGCTCGCAGCTTGCGTCATCCACCAAACGTCGCTTCACCGCTCAATCCATGGACGGCCTATGAGCATCGAAGCCGATAACGATATCTTTAACGCCAACCTCGTAGACGACACGCTCGCCTCCGTGCAGCGCTCCGTGCAGTCGCGCCTTCGTGCGTGCCCCTGGTTCTCCCCGATCAATATCCTTTTTACGCAGCAGGGCAATATCGTCAACGAGTTGGATATCGCCCTGGGCACCGTGGCCAAGGGCTTCGGAATGGGCCTGTGCGTCGTGGTCGGCACGCCCAACGCCGACGACGACACCGAGAACGTAGCGGCGCTCGACCTCGACCCCTTCTACATCACGGCGGATGTTTATTGCGACATGCTGACCGTGGACTCCGCCAAGGGCGTGCGCAAATCCGTCGACGGCGTGGCGCTCAACATCCTGCGCCTGCTTAAGGGTTGGACGCCGCTCGGATTCAAAGGGCCTCTTGCCGCGTTCAGGCCCACTATTTTCGATGTGCCCGACGCATCCGGTTCGGGCCTTGTCAAACGGCGCGTCGCCCTGCGCGGCGCTCTCACACTCCCTGTCCTACGCCTGGAAGGCGAAGGCATGTTTCCCATCGCGGAATAAAGGATCACACCATGGACCGTAACCTGATTCTAAAAGGGCCTGCCGTAGTCATTCGCGGGGGGCATACGTACTTCACGCAAACGGAAATCACCGTCAAGGCCAACAAAGAAACGTACAGCATCCCGTCGAACATGCTCGGCTCGGCTGGCAAGCGTATCACGTCCAAGAGTTTCACTGTCAGCTTCAAACCGCAGGGCATGCTCGACAGCGTCGCGGCCTACTTCCCCTGGACGCAGGCCAACATCGGAGCGTCCATCTTCGGCGCGACTGATACGACGCTGGTCATCCACACGCTGAGCGGCCGCAAGATGACTTTCTCCGCTTCCGGTAACCTCGGCGTACGCACTATCCACTGCGGCACCGACGCCACGGCCCTGGGCGAGATGTCGTTCCTGTGCCTGGGCAAGCTCGACACGGCCGACAGCACAGCCGAAAGCCGCGTGAAGGTTGAGGAGGCGGTGTTCGAGGCCACCGGCTACGACCGTGCCAAGATCCGCACGCCCGGCTACCAGGCTACGCTTGTGGTCGGCAGCGGCGGAACGGCTGTCACG
>CAYSXF010000329.1:3855-5555 GCA_964434815.1 uncultured Lentisphaeraceae bacterium | reverse complement strand
AGATTTCTGCCTGTCTCGTGGGCTCGGAGATGTGTATAAGAGACAGCAGCGGAACGGACGACCAGAAGAAGCTATCGCCGCTCTCCGGGCCGAAGCCGGCCAAACAGACCAAAAAGTAACCTGACTACGGGACAGAGAATCTCGCCAACCTCCACAGGAGGGCACCATGTCTAACTTGGATCACAACCTAAATCAGATCAACGGAAAAATCAACCGTTGGCACGCGTTCGAGCACCTGATCTTCGCGGTCTCCTTTCTTTTGACCGCGTGGGTGGCGCTGACGGCTCTCGACGTGTGGCTCCGCCCCCGCTTTTACGGGCGCATCGCCCTTTCAGTCATTCTGATCGCTTTGGCCGTCTCTGCGCTGGCTTGGCTGATCAGAGTCGTCAACCACAAGCGGACGCCCGCCGCAGTCGCTGCTTTTTTGGAAAAGAAGTTCCCGCAGCTCGACAACCATTTGATCAACCATGTCCTGTTTTCGGACGAGTCCTCGCAGTCCTCCTGGCTTAAAACCTATCTCAGCGAAGGGGTGCCGGGCTTCGACGCCCTGCCGCTCGGTGAAATCAAGAACAAGAAGTTGCGCAAACGCGGCGCAGGGGCAGTGGCAGTCGCACTGCTCGCGCTCGTCGGCCCCGCTTTCGTGCTCGGCAATGCGTGGACCATCGCCATGCAGCGCGTGGCCAACCCCTTTTCGCGCCTCGCGCCGCCCACCTTCGCCATGGTGCTCGCCGTGCAGCCCGAGAACAAAACGATCGTCCAAGGCGACGGCATCAACCTCAGCGTCAAGGCTACCGGACGCGCGGGGCAGTTCGTCGACCTCGACCTCTATCCCTCCGATGACAAACGTTCGACCATCCGCGTGGGACAGTTCAAAGCCACCGGCGTCGCGGAGGATTTCCCCTACCGCGTGTCGAAGATCGCCACGTCGCTCGACTACCGCTTCAAGGTTGGCGACGCTTATCCGACTGACAAATACACCGTAAAAACCGTGCCGCCGCTCGCCCTGACTTCTCTGCAAATCAAGGTGACGCCGCCTGCCTACACCCATCTTGCCGCGCGCACTTTCGACGCGCTCACGAATTCCTTCACGATCCCCATTCACTCCGAAGTCACCTTCCATGCGGCCTGCAACAGGGAGGTGCTCTCCTCTGCTATTCAGTTTGAGAAGTCGGACTTCTCGCTCACCGCCGCACCCGACAAGAAGAGTTGGTCCGGCACGGTCGTGATCGACGAGGGAGGCCAATTTCAGGTGACCGCCAAGGACGCCTTGGGACTGACCATGCGGATGCCAGTCCACTACCAGCTCTTGGAGGACCGGGCACCCGTGATCCGTATGGTGGCCCCCTCGGCCGGCAAGGCGGTGCTGCCCCCCAATGCAATCCCAGTTGTTCAATTCGAAGCTTCCGACGAATACGGTCTCAGCAAGGTCCGCCTCGAACGTGTCCCCAAAGGCGCTAAGCCCGCAGCGGAAGGCGAAGTGCTTAAAGAGTGGGATATACAGGGAAAGAAGTCCATCACTGAGAAGTGGGTCGGCGCGATTGAAGACATCACGGCAAGTTCGGCCTTGCGCATTGTGGCTTGTGACAACAGCACAGTCGGCGATCCGAACCGGACGGTCAGTCCTCTGATCCTGTTCGAGATGACCAATTCCACATCGCAGATCAGCAACGACAACCAGCAGCGTGCCGAGGCACACAAGA